>CAZWZD010000154.1:0-4707 GCA_964638235.1 uncultured Erysipelotrichales bacterium | reverse complement strand
AAATTCTCATTTATCTTCTTTTATTATATGACATTATATTAATTATCAAAATATTTTCCACGACTTTTTTATGGGATTTATATTCTGTTGTATAAAGCAGTATAAAGTTAAATTATCTACAAAAAAAGGATCCCATCTTTCGAGATCCCTTTTTATTATAGCTTATTTAACTGGATTATTTTAATTCAGCGAAATATTTGATTGTTCTAACCATGTTAGAAGTGTATGAGTTTTCATTGTCATACCAAGAAACTGTTTGAACTTCAGTAGTTCCGTTATCCATTGGTTTAACCATTGTTTGAGTAGCATCAAATAATGATCCATAAGTAATACCAATAATGTCAGAAGATACTAATGGTTCTTCAGTATATCCAAATGATGGAGTTGCTGCTGCTTTCATAGCTGCATTAACTTGTTCAACTGTTACTTCACCTTCAACAACTGAAGTTAAGATAGTAGTTGATCCAGTTGGAACTGGTACACGTTGTGCAGAACCAATTAATTTTCCATTTAATTCTGGGATTACTAATCCGATAGCTTTTGCAGCACCTGTTGAGTTAGGTACGATATTTACTGCAGCTGCACGAGCTCTTCTTAAATCACCTTTTCTATGAGGTCCATCTAATACCATTTGGTCACCAGTGTAAGCATGAACTGTTAACATGATACCTGATTTAATTGGTGCTAAATTATTTAAAGCGTTAGCCATAGGTGCTAAGCAGTTTGTAGTACATGAAGCTGCTGAGATAATAGTATCTTCAGGTTTTAATGTACCTTCGTTTACACCGAATACGATAGTTGGTAAGTCATTTCCAGCAGGTGCTGAGATAACAACTTTTTTAGCTCCAGCATCAATATGAGCTTGAGATTTAGCTTTAGATACATAGAATCCAGTACATTCTAATACTACATCTACACCGATTTCACCCCATGGTAATTCTGCTGCGTTAGCTTTAGCATAGATTTTGATTTCTTTTCCATCAACTGTAATTGAATCTTCACCAGCTTCAACTGTATCAGCTAATGCATATCTACCTTGTGCTGAATCATATTTTAATAAATGTGCTAACATTTTAGGATTAGTTAAGTCATTGATTGCTACAACTTCATATCCTTCTGCATTAAACATTTGTCTGAATGCAAGACGTCCAATACGTCCAAATCCGTTAATTGCTACTTTTACTGCCATTTTCTTATTATTCCTCCTTGTAAATAGCTTTTATGTAAATATTATAAGTCAAAAAGTTTTTAAAAGCAACTATAACAATAGACATTTCCTTCAAATGGAAGCATTAATTTTGTCATAAATTATACATTGTTTCAAATAAATATTATTTTTATAAAATTTTTGTTAATTTTGTCGTAATTAAATATAAAAAAGAAAAAACATTAAAGAATATTTTCCATCATTATTTTCTATAATTACTTGTGGAGGTTATTTTATGCATCTCATACCAACTATTATTGAAAAAGATAATCAAAATCAATATGCATTTGATATTTATTCAAAACTTCTAGAAGAAAGAATCATTTTATTAACAGGTCAAATAGATGATAAGATGGCAAGCTCAATTATCGGTCAATTACTTTATTTAGAATCACAAGATGAACATAGTGATATTTTTATGTATATCAATTCACCGGGTGGAAGTGTATCAGCCGGTTTAGCTATTTTTGATACGATGAATTTTGTTTCCTGTGATGTCAGTACAATTTGTTGTGGTATGGCAGCAAGTATGGCCGCTGTTATTTTAAGTTCGGGAGCAAAAGGAAAACGTTGTTCATTAAAAAATAGTGAAATTATGATTCATCAACCATTAGGCGCTATCGAAGGGCAAGCCAGCGATATTGAAATAAATACCAAAAGAATGCTTAAACAAAAAGAAAAACTAACACGCATTTTAAGTGAAAACAGTCATCAATCATATGATAAAATAAAACAAGATTGTGATCGTGATTATTTTCTTGATCCCGAAGAAGCATTAGCATATGGATTAATTGATGAGATTATAAAGTAAAAAGGCTCTTGCCTTTTTTTCTTTATAAAATATAAATAAAAACAGGATAAAATCTATCCTGTCTAACTGATTCTTTCAATATTATAGCCAATTTCAGAAAATCTATCTAAAATCATCTTAATATGTGCTTCTCCATTGGTTTCACAAGTAACTCGTAATTCAACTTCCGAAAATCTTGCGAAATTTTTAAACTGATTATGTTCAACACCAACTACATTAGCATTACATTCATTAAGTATTTTAGATACTTTTTCTAACTGTCCCGGAATATCTGGTAATTGTACAGAGAAAGTAAAAATTCTACCTCTAGAAATCAATCCTTTATTAATCATTGATGAAATTGTCATCACATCAATATTGCCGCCAGAAATCAAAGAAACAACTTTTTTACGTTTACAATGTAATTTCTTCAATCCTGCTAAAGCCAAAATACCAGATCCTTCAGCAACCAATTTATGTTTTTCAACTAAAAGCAAAAACGCTTCCATCAATTCATAATCATTAACTGTAATAATTTCATCAACATACTTCTTAATATATTCAAATGTTGTTGTACCAATTTCCTTAACTGCTGTTCCATCAGCAATCGTATTAACTTCAGAAAGTCTGACAACTTCATCATCTTCAATTGCCGCTAAAGCACTAGCAGCTCCTTCAGGTTCAACACCTACGATTTTAACAGATGGATTGATTAATTTAGCAGCACAGGCAATACCAGAAATCAATCCTCCTCCACCAATTGGTACTAAAATATAATCTACATCTGGCAATTCATCTAAAATTTCTAAAGCAATCGTTCCTTGTCCTTCCATAACATCTTCATCATCAAAAGGATGAACAAAAGTATAACCTTCACTTTTTTGTAACTCTACTGCCTTAGCATATGCTTCATCATAAACTTCTCCATGTAATACAACTTCTGCCCCATGAGCTTTCGTTGCATCTACCTTAATTAATGGTGTATGTGCTGGCATACAGATTGTTGCTTTAACTCCTAATTTTTTTGCTGCATAGGCAACACCTTGAGCATGATTACCCGCTGACGAAGCAATTAAACCTCTTTGTTTGGCTTCATCAGACAACTTCATGATTTTATTGTATGCACCTCTTATTTTAAATGCTCCTGTTTTTTGTAAATTCTCCGGTTTGATATATACATCATTTCCACATTCTTCAGAAAAAGCATCACTATGTATCAATTTTGTTTCAAGAATAACTTCGTCAACTCTTTTTTTAGCAGCTTGAAAATCTTCTAATTTTAACATAATTTATCCTCCATAATATATTAGTATACTCCTAATACCTATTTGATGAAATAATTATTTTGCTTTAATTTGATTTATTGTTTCATCATAATAATAATCATTTTCTTCCAATCTTTTTAAAAAATCTTTTTCATTTAAATCATTAATATCCAAAACATGAGATAATGACATATCATCATCTCTTAACTTCATATTGATCATACTAACTAACATATGTATATCATTTGGTAACATAATTTCACCTCTTTTTACTTATATAAAGGATATAAAAAGCAAATTATAAAGTCAATAATTATTCTTATTTAATTATTTATTATCATGAATATTAATTTTTTTTATTATATTAATAATTTTATATTGTATTTTATATTTTTTTATAATATACTATTAACAAGTTAAAAGCAAAGACAAGGAGAGTAGTATTTCTGTGAAGCTATAGCGAGTCAGGATTTGGTGCAAGCCTGATAGTGGATAGAAATATGAAGAACACCTTCGAGCCGTCTACCGAAAGCTTAGGCAAGTAGGCTAGAACGTATCTAGTTATGTTACAACTAGCGGGTATCGAGTACTCTTAGAAGTATTTTCCGTACCATGTACATCGAAAGATTTATATGTGTTACACGATACTCGCCATTTTGCGAGTTTTTATATTTTAAGGGGGATAAAATTATGTGTGGATTTTTAGTAGTAGGAAGTGACGAGTTTGAAATGCAACTTTTTAACGATGCATTAGATAAAAGTGCTTATCGCGGACCTGATCATCAGCATATGTCTGTTGATCATGGTATTACATGGGGATTTAACCGATTATCGATTATGGATTTATCAACAAACGGTAACCAGCCTTTTGTTTACAAAGATTGTGTATTAGTATGCAATGGGGAAATATATAACTATCCAGATTTAAAAAAGAAGCTAGAAACTGAATATACTTTTAAATCAGGCAGTGATTGTGAAGTGTTGATTCCTTTATATGATAAATATGGTCTTGATATTACTTGTAAATTTTTAGATGCTGAATTTGCGATGGTACTATATGATACAAAAACAAAACAAATGATGGCTGCCAGAGATCCGATGGGGATCAGACCTATGTTTTATGGCTATAGTAAAAATAATCACGAAATTTGTTTTGCTTCTGAAGCAAAAAGTTTATTTGATTTATGTGATGATATTATGCCTTTTCCACCCGGACATTACTATTTAGATGGAAAGTTTATTTGTTATAATGATTTAAGCGATACCAAGACAATTAACAATGACAGTTTAGATGTCATTGCTAAAAAATTAAAAGAAAAATTAGAAAAAGCTGTAGAAAAAAGATTTATGTCCGATGTTCCTATTGGTTATTTATTAAGTGGTGGCTTAGATTCATCATTAGTTTGTGCCATTGGACAAAAACTTTCAGACAAGCCAATTCGTAC
>CAZWZD010000153.1:0-4712 GCA_964638235.1 uncultured Erysipelotrichales bacterium | reverse complement strand
AAATTAAATGGACAATCAACAACTTATAAAAATATATTCCTGTATCAGTCGGTTTCTGGAGATGCTATGGAAGGAATAAGTGAATTTAGTGCAAAAAATAGTACAATAACAACAAACAACGGAGATTCGTTTTATGTAACTAATACGAGTGCAGTAATTAATTTAGAAAACAATACTATTATTAATAATGATAGTGATGGTAACTTTTTGAGAATTCAAAAAGATTCTTGGGGGTAATTCTGGATCAAATGGTGGAGATGTTACATTAAATCTTACTAGTCAAGATGTAATAGGGAATATTGTTGTTGATTCTATTTCTACTCTTGAGATGAATATGACATCATCATATTTTGAAGGAATAATAAATGGTGATAATGAAGGAAAGGAAATTACTTTAAAGCTTGATAAAAATTCTAAAATAAAATTAACTGGAGATTCTTATGTAAGTGTTTTAGAAGATTCTGATTCTAATTATTCAAACATTGATTTTAATGGATACAAACTTTATGTAGATGGTAAGTCTGTAAATTAAGGAGAACGATTATGAAGAAAAAAGTGGTAAATATTATTTTAATAATATTAATGATTATTTCTATATCTGGAATAGTATTAACAATTAATTATGCTAAAAATAATTTGGAAAATAGTACTATTCAGATAGACGATAATTTTATTGGAAAATCACCTAAAGGTAAAATGCAAAAAGATGATTTGAGCAGTTCAGATCTACCTGACATTGATAGTTCAGATAAACCAAGTGGTGATTTACCTGACAAAGATAACTTAGATAAACCAAGTGGCGAATTGCCTGATGGAGATATAGATAGCAATGAAATGGCTGATGGAGGATTTGCAGGAGGTGGAGATAGTAATTTAGTTTTTAATGACTTAGAATTGACAACAATGCAAATAGCGATTATTGGTGTTTGTTCAGGTGTGTTTGCTTTATGTTTGATGTATCTTGTAATGAGTCGTTTTAATTCTAAAAAAGCTTTTATTGATAATAATAAGATTATAATTTATGTATTATCGTGTGTTATTATAACTGCCACATTGACAGGATCATCTACTATAATTGCTAATAAATATATTTTAAATTCAAATAATAATTCTATAAGTGATGTCGAATATTCATCAACTGAAGATTTGCATATTGATATGACTAATTGGTCTTATGATTCAGATAATAATGTTTATTATCAGATTGGTCTTGTATATGTAAGTAATCCTGAAAGTGTAGAATATGAATCATTAGGTATTTATGTACCTGGAGATTATATGGATGGAGAAAAAAATGGTGATAAGTATACGTGTACAATTAATACAACAAACAAAGTTGGCAATTACACAAGTTCTACTGCTCCAATTGTAATGCCAGTTAATACTGCTGGATATTCTGCTCAGGCAGCACCAACAAGTTATTCTTATGATGGTTTAAGTGAATATCTTGAAGCTGGTTTTATATATGTATATGCAGGATGCAGAGGAAGAAATAATGGTGATGATTATTCAGGAGGAGCTCCATGGGGAGTAACAGATTTGAAAAGTGCTATTAGATATTTAAGATATAATGAAGATTCATTGCCTGGAAATACTGATTCTATATTTGCGTTTGGTCATTCTGGTGGTGGAGCTCAAAGTTCGATTTTAGCAGCCAGTGGAGATTCTGAATTATATACTCCATATTTAGAAAGCATCGGAGCTATAATGAGTGATGATGATGGTAATGAGATAAGTGATGCTATAGCGGGTGTTATGGCATGGTGTCCAATTACATCTTTAGACTATGCAAATGAAGCTTATGAATGGAATATGGGACAATATATGTCAACTGGTACAAGAGCATCTGATAGCTGGACAAGTGCATTGAGTGATGATATGGCCAATGCCTATGCTGCGTATATAAATGCTTTAGAGTTAACTGATGAAGAAGGGAATATTTTAAAATTATCAGAATCTGAAGATGGAATATATATAAGTGGGTCATATTACGATTATTTATTAAAATGCATAGAAGAATCTTTAACTAATTACTTAAATGATAATTATACAAGTATATCTGATATGCAAAATTATATTGATAGTTTAAATGACGATGAAGAATGGGTAACATTTAATTCAAGTGAAAAGTCTGCTACTATTTCTAGTATAGAAGCTTTTGTTACTCATTGTAAAAATGCCTCAAAAGATGTTGGAGCGTTTGATGATTTAAATCGAAGTCAAGCAGAAAATTATGTATTCGGTAATGATGATAATGATGCATTGCATTGGGACTTTGTTATGGCAAATCTGCTTATAAATTATTCTGATAAATATAGTTCATATTCTGATTATCAAGATTATTCAAGTGAATATTCATCTGATATAGAAGAACTTGATAAGCTAGGAAATACAATAGAATATAGAAGCAATATGTATAATCCTATGTATTATCTATCTTCATATTATGATGGCTACAAAACAAGTACAGTTGCTAAATACTGGAGAATAAGAACGGGAATTACTCAAGGAGATACAGCATTAACTGTAGAAACAAATTTAGCATTGGCATTATATAACTACGACAGTGTTGAGTCAGTAGATTTTGCAACAGTGTGGAATCAGGGGCATACAACTGCAGAAAGAACAGGAGATTCAACAACGAATTTTATTAATTATGTTAATGAATGTTTAGAAAATGAATAAATTTTGAATTGAATTCAAAAAATTCTAGATATTTGTATATCTTTTATTTAAAATAACCTTAGTGTCTAATCTTTTAAAAAGACATAAGGTTATTTTTTATAAATAGAATTTGTATAGTATTGATTTTGTTTATCAAAATAATACTAAAAAAGAAAAAATTATTTAAACATAAAGATGAATATAAATTTGTGATAAGATATCTGAAAAATAAAAAAAATGTAGTATAATGAAAAATGAAAACTTTTAATTTTAATATAAGATATAGAAAGGAAGCGATTTAAATGAATAATGAGCATGATAAAGGATTTAGAAAAGGTGGAATCAACTGGTTTCCTGGTCATATGGCAAAAGCTAGAAGAGAAATGACAGAGCGTATAAAATGGGTTGATATGATTATAGAACTTGTTGATGCTAGAGCACCTTATTCTTCTAAAAATCCAATGATTGATGAAATTGCAAAAAATAAACCAAGATTAGTCATTCTTACCAAAAGTGATATGGCAGATGAAAAGAAAACTCAAGAATGGATAACTTATTATGAGTCATTAGGATATAAAGCAATGAGTGTGAATTTAAAGCAGTTTAGACAGTATAACCTCATTATTAATTTATGTAGAGAGGCTTTAAAAGAAAAAATGGATAAAGAAAGAGCTAGAGGAATTAAACCACGAGCTATTCGTGCAATAGTTGTTGGTATTCCAAATGTTGGTAAATCCACATTCATTAATTCATTAGCCAAGAAAAAAGTTACAATAACTGGAAATAAGCCAGGTGTTACTAAGTCACAGCAATTAATTAGAGTAGAAAAAGATTTTGAATTGTTTGATACTCCAGGTGTATTATGGCCTAAGTTTGATAATCAGATGATTGCTAGAAATATTGCTTTATTAGGTTCTATTAAACAGCAGATTTTACCTTTAGATGAATTGTTTATTGAAGCTATGAAATATCTTTGTGTTCATTATCCAGAACTTTTAGAAAAAAGATATAATTTATTATTTGATTTAAATGATGATTGGATTTTACCAGTATTTGATCATATAGCAAAAGTTCGTGCAATAAAAAAAATAAGGGGAGAAACTGATTATGATCGAGTTATTGAAGTATTCTTTAATGATATTTTTGATGGCAGCATTGGAAGAGTTACATGGGAGGATATATCATGTGTGAAAGATTAAAATATGAAAAAGAAGTTTATAAGCAGGGTTATCGTTCAATTATTGGTTTAGATGAAGCAGGCAGAGGTCCAATGGCAGGACCTTTGGTTGTTGCTGGAGTTATTCTTCCTGAAGGATACTATGATGAAAGGATTAATGATTCAAAGCAATTGACAGAAAAAAAGCGAGAGGAATTGTATGATATTATTATTGAAAATGCTCTTGCATATTCAATTCAAATCATAGATATAGAAGAGGTTGATAAGCTTAATGTATATAGAGCTAGCCAGATTGGTATGATTAGAGCAATTCAGCAAATAAATATAAAACCTGACTATGCATTGACTGATGCCATGCCGTTAGGAAATGTTATTGAACATCTTTCCATCATTAAAGGTGATGCTAAGTCAATTAGTATAGCAGCAGCCAGCATTTTAGCAAAAGTGACAAGAGATAGAATCATGATTGAATATGATAAACAATACCCACAGTATCAATTTAAAAAACATAAAGGTTATCCTACTAAACAGCACAAAGAAGCTTTAAAAACCTATGGTGTCTGTCCAATTCATAGAAGATCATTTAAACCTGTTCAAGATGTATTAAATGAACAATTATCTTTAGAATTGTAATTAGAGTATTTAGAAAGAGTTTAAAATACTCTTTTTTTAAATTTTTTCATTTTAAAAAAGAAATTTAAGCAAAAAAAAGGAATATATAAATAAGAGGACTTTTTAGAAATTCAATTATGAAAGAAATCTTTTTCTATTTTGTATATTGATATAAGGAAAATGATGGGAAAAATAATTTAGAAAAAATAAAAAGTTAATTCAAAAATAAAACCCATTCATTATATTGAAGCCACAAAGA
>CAZWZD010000152.1:0-4717 GCA_964638235.1 uncultured Erysipelotrichales bacterium | reverse complement strand
AATGATATTTTTAGAGTAGTTGAAAATGTAGGTATTGCAATAGTTGATTTAATTAATGGAGAAAATGATGTAGTAGAGTTTATAAGTAGGATATCTGATGCTAATATAATTATAATTGTTATGGAAATATTAAATATTTGTAAAACTAGTACAAATGGAATATATGATTTAGGAAAATACAAAGAATTAATCATGAATCAATCAAGCATTTTTGATATACAAATATTATCATCTGTAAGTATGGGTATGATTGCTGTTATAGCATTAATAAAGGTATATGAAATACTATTAGAAACTCTTCAATCAGCTAATGATGTACATAATAGAAAATTAGATATTGAAAAAGAATGTAATGAAAGTATAGCCTTAATCAAGGAATATCGTTTAGATGTTGAAATGAAAGTGGAAAAGTATTTAAATGAACATATGGAAGTTTTTTATAATAGTTTTGAAGTCATGAATAAAGCTATTATTGATAATGATATTAATGGATATATTAAAGCAAATAATGATATTCAGGAAATCTTAAATTATGATATTCAATTTAGAAATGAAGATGAATTTAATGATTTAATGGAAAGTGATATTGCTTTTAAATTATGAAAGAAGGGAAATATAGTGGCATTAAATTTTAACAAATTAACAAAACAGGTAAAAAAAACTACATCTAAAGCATTGGAGGAAGGAAATAAAATCATTGATGGTGGCAGTAAGATTTTAGAAACTGGTGTAAAGAATATAATTGCTAACAAAAATACTGTTGATATAAGTGTCATAACAAAAGAAGGTGCTTTAAAAATTATTTGTCTTTTAATGTCTGTAGACAAACAGATAAAAGATGAAGAATTAGATCAATATAAATCTATAGCTTATGAAATTGATAATAATTATAATCATAAACTCTTATCTGATATACAAAAAGATATTGCTAAATTTGATGAAAACGATTATTTCGATGATTTGTTAGATTTAACAAAAGACATATTAAATGAGTCATTATTATGTAGTGGTGGAGACATTAGTGTAAAGTTGTTGTTATGGAATCTATTTGTTGTTGCCTATAGTGATAATGATATTAATGAAGATGAAATGAGATTAATTAGATATATAGCTAGACAAGCTAAAATAGATAAAAGCATAATATTAGATTATGAAAACACTATTAAAACATTACAGGCTATTGAAAATGAAAAAGAAATGCTAAAAACATCTGATAAATCTTTTCATTTAGTTGATTCAAAATTAAAAGATTTAGATAAAAGAAAAAAGAATATCATGGAAAATGTCATGATATTAATAAATGAATAGGAGGGGGGGAATCATGGCATTACCATTATTATTTATAGGAATTGCTGCAGCTACAGGGGTAGCTGGAGCAGGAGCAACTGCTAAAGCTGCAACAGATAATATTCGTGCTAATCAGATTAATACAAAGGCTAATAAGGATGTAGATAAAGCTAATAATCTATTAGAATACCATAGAGAAGTTGTATCTAAATCACTTAATAATTTGGGAGAATTAAAGATTAATATATTAAGTGAAAATATCATGGATTTTGTTAAAACATTTGAACAAATCAAAAACATTGATTTTACTTCATCTGTTGGTTTAGATGAATTAAATGATTTACATATTGATCAAAATTATTTTAAGGAATTAAAGAAATTAGGGAACTTTGCTTTAGAAATAGCTGGAGGTAGTGCTGCAGGAATAGCAGGTGGAGTTCTAACTGCATTTGGGGCATATAATGCTGTTATGGCATTAGGGGCAGCCTCTACTGGCACTGCTATTGCTTCACTTAGTGGTGCGGCTGCGACTAATGCAACTTTAGCTTTTCTTGGCGGTGGTGCATTAAGCGCAGGAGGATTAGGAATGGCAGGAGGCACTATGGTGCTAGGAGGTTTGGTTGCAGGACCTGCACTACTAATTATGGGAATAATTACTGAAACCAATGCACAAAAAAAAGTAGATAATGCTCTTGCAAATGAAGCTAAAGCAAAAGAAATAGTTGAATCATTAAATGCTGCTATAGTAGAATGTCAGGGAATACGCAGAAGAGCTAATATGTTTTATAATCTTCTTGTCCATTTAGATACATATTTTCTGCCACAAATATGGGCGATGGAAGAAATTATCAACAACGAAGGTACAAATTATAAAAAATATAAAACAGAATCAAAAAAAGCAATTATGGCAGTTGCTTCAACAGCTGCTTCTATTAAAGCTATATTAGATACTCCTATTTTAAATAATGATGGTGCTTTAACTGATGAATCAAGATTAATAGAAGAAAAAATTAGTAAAATAATATATAAATAAACTTACATTATAATATCAAGATAGGCAGACAAGTTATTGTCTGCCTATTACTTTCGAGTAATTAAAGAGAAAATTTTAAATGCTTACATTTTTTTCTCGTTATATCACTATTTTTTTGTTTTATTTTTTTTATAGCTGCTATAACAAACTCCAATTAAAACAACAATTGCGATAACACCAGCAATCACATATGGAGTAATTGAAGTATTATCTCCAGTATTCACAGGAGTAACTGTAGTATTGCTTGTTTCTGTAACTATTTGATTTGTATTTGTTTTATTACCTTCAACAGCCTCACTCTTTACTGTAATACTAGCATTTTCATTAGTATTCTTTAATGCAAATAATGCTCCAGAATCATTGACAAAATATAATATACCTTCATCATCTACACAGACACTATTCATATTATATTGTTGATATGAAGCTTCTGGTGTATATAATTTTTCAATATTAATTTTAGTATTTCCTTCATAATCTATAAAGCTATATATACCACCTGGATAAGTATTACATGTAAAGTATACTGCCACTGCATTCTTATTACTTTCATTTGCATAAGCAGTAGTTACCAAAGGCATAGCCTTCATTTCACCTTCAGTTTCTTGCCTTGCAACAACTTTCATCGTCTTTGCATCAACAATAGCTATAAATCCTTTATTTGCTTCATATAATTCATTCTCATCTTGATTTCCACCAACATATATTCTGCCATTATAAATAGTAGGAGTAGATGTGCTATATCCATTATCGTAAATAGTTACCTGACTTACAACTTTTAAAGTATCAGGATTAATTTTATATAGCTTAGAAGACATATCCATAATATATAAATATTCACCATCATAAGTTATACCACTTCTTACATTTCCACCTAAAGATACAGTTTTGTTTACTTTATCACCAACTAAATCATGTGATACTAAAATACCATCATCACCAACAAAATAAATATTATTTCCAATAACTTTTGCCTGATTGCTGTAATATTCATTTCTTCCTTCTGACTGATATTTCCAAGTGTAGTCCTTCACTTCATAACCTTGATTCGTATCTTCATCATTAACATTCAATGCAAAGAAAATACCATTCATTGTTCCACCATATACATAACCATTATAATATGTTAATTTAGATGTTACCATATTATTAAGAGGTTCACTTACCCATAAAGAACTTAAATTACTTTCATTAAATGCTTGAATACTTCCATTAGCTAAAGGCACAAAAATCATACCATCACCATAACAAATATCAGTTATATAAGATAATGAAGAATTTAAATTTACTTGTTTTTTAACTTCACCATTCTTATCTAATCTCACTAATTGACTCTTACTATTAATAACATAAACATAATCACCTACAATAATAGGAGAAGATACATATTTATAATCACTATTAATCCATTTTTCACTAATTTCTTTACTATTAACTGCTGTTTTTGTATCAGTAACTGCCTGATTATAACCAGCATTTAACCAAGAATTGTTTTGTGAAACTAATTCACCAGCTTTATACAATGAATCATCAGCTAAAACTGTAACCTCAAAAGAAACAGTTTTACTATTACCAGCACTATCATAAACTTCAGCAGTTAGTGTAACAGTTTGATCAACATCACTTCTATGTATAATTCCTTTATCTGAAATAACATTTGGATTACTTGAAGTCCAAACAATTGTTCCCCAATCTATACTTGAATAAGTTGGTAATTCAAGATTACTATCAGTTGAAGAAGGAATATTAAAAGTTGCAATTGTTTTATTGATTGTTTCATATTTATTGCTACTTTCTCCTTCACTTACTTCTACAGTTGCATATGCTCTAGAATGAACTTTTGAAGAAGAAATAACTTCGTAAGTACCTGCTTCATCAAAATCTAATACTACATTTCCATTACTATCAGTTTTTAAATATGTATTCTTATATTCTGTTTCACCTTGTTTTCTTACAAGAATACTTACATTTTCTGCTGCTTCCTCATATCTTGTAGAATTCCAATTTTCATCATAAGATGCACCTTCAGCTTTTAATGAAAGAGTAACTGTTTTATCTACAGTTGTTTGATAATTATCTTTTTCAAAAAAGATATATTTTCCTTCGTTTACATAATCATATAAATAATATGTAAGACTACATCCATCAGTAATAGCAGCTGGATAATCAATACTATCGTTATCAATTGCATAACTCCAATAATCTTGCACACCTTCTAAATTAATAACATATCCATTACTAAGTTCATATTTCAATCCAGCAGCATTTAATACTTCATAAGGAGATATTACATCATCTCCATTTGTATCTACTACATCTTCTACTAGAGTTCTTGGATAAATCGTTTCATTCAATGATTCTACTCTTAGTGTAACATTTATGCAATTTTCAGCATAT
>CAZWZD010000151.1:0-4730 GCA_964638235.1 uncultured Erysipelotrichales bacterium | reverse complement strand
TATGAATTGTTAATTTTTGTCTTGACAAAAGTCACTTCATAACAGGTATATTATGCGAGCATTAATACATATCATATTGTCAACTGAAGAAAATGAAACATATAGAGAAATTTGTGATCAATTGAAAACTTTTCATAATAATTTATCAATATCACCAGCTAGAGAATATTTTAGAATGAATAACGCCTGTGAATTTTATGTAACACTTGATATTGAAAGAAACGAAATCCAAGATTTATTGGATAAATTATCAAGCAGTTTTGATGTTAATGAGTATGGAGATTCTTGGGAATGTTATGGTATAACTTCTAAAATATTCCATAAAGATATTTATTCTATACATTTTGATTTATATGATTAAGGGAGCTAAATAGCTCCTTATTTACTTACTTCATCAGTTTTATATATAAACTTAACTGTTCCGTCCATAGAATCATTAATTCCTGAATAATTATTATATGATTTAGAAACTTCTACAATTGCATCCATTCTATCAATGACTTCTACATTGTCCGCAAGATCTACAATTTTTTGTATTCCTTCTTCGTTTAACTGTTTTATACCATCAGATAATTGCATTGATCCATCTTTTAACTTAGAAGCTCCATCAGTTAATTGAGTTGCTCCATCTTGCAATTCTTTAACTCCATCATCAAGTAATGCTAAAGCATCTTTTGCTTCTTTTAATCCTTCAGCCAAAGATGAAGAGCCTTCATATAAACTCTTAGAACCTTCATAAGCTTGTTCAACACCAGCAGTATAAGCTAATAATCCTTCATAGAATGTTTGATATGAATTAAGGGAAACTCTTAATTCTGCAATTTGTCCTGCTCCAGCAGATATTTTTTCACTATCTGCTTTGATGTTATCTTTTTGACTATTCATACCTTCTGTTACTGCATCATCAATTATTTTAGTTTGGTATTCTTTAATAATACTTTGAGTTGTAGAATCGTCTTTTAATAACTGACTAACTAAATTAATATAATCATTATATGTTTGTAATGTAGATGTTAATTCTTTTTGTTTTTCTTCATTTAAAATATTGCCAGAAATATTTGTTCCATAGAAATTTGTATAAACTGCTTGCTTAGTATCAGCATCCATATTTGCTATAATTGTCTGTAAACCTGAAGGATCTTGCATCAATTGAGCCAATGCTTGATTTTGATCTTCTATACCATTAGTTTTCATGTATGATTGTATTCCATATTGTAAATATGATAGATATACTGTTTTTTCTACAGTTGTTTCAAGTGTTGTTTTTTGACTATTAACTTGCTTTTTTACTTCTGTTTCATAGGCTGTATAGACACTGTCAGCATTTAATACTTTTAATACTTCTGCCAACTTTGTATCATAATTATTTATTGTAAGTGTTGGCATTGATGTTAATCCCATTTTTGAGAAATCTTCTTTATTTGCTTCATAGCTAGCTGCTAATTGTGTATTAGCAGTAGATAATAGGGTTTCAAATACTTGTTTAGCTCCATTATTTAATATCGTGTTATTCTTTGTTAATTGTCCTAACCCACTTTGCAGTGTATTAAGATTATCTCTTAAACTTATTGAACCATTATATAATTGAACACTTCCGTCTTTTAATTGTGAAGTTGCTGTCGTAAGCTGATTAATTTCTGTTAAAATTTGTTGTGATCCACTTAATAGTACACCCATATTTTCATATAATTCACTTGAACCATCAATTAATTGACTCATTGCATCTGTTAATTTATCCATTTGATCTTCTAAATCATTAATATCATCTACTTTAGATAAGTCTAAATCATTAAACATTTCATTTGTAGCTAATGTCATAGTTGTACCTAATGAAAAATCTTTAACATCAGCTGTTACTTCTATATAATCAGGTATTTCTAAATCATCTTTTGATAGGTTTAAATTTTCATTCATTTTAGGTAAAGCAAATCCTATGACAGCAGATTGTCCATTGATATTAACTATCTTACCATTGGATACCTTGATATTAGAAAAAGTTTCATTATCTAACATCATTCCAGTAAGCATAGTGAATGGTACATAAATATTTGTAGATTTACCATTGATAGTCTTTTTTGTATAAACATTATTATCATAATCAAATCTAATAGTGACTTTACCACTCTTTCCAGTTAAATCATCTATACTAATTGATTTTCCATCTAATTTATAGCTTACGCTTAAATCAACAGGCAGTACTTTGTCACTTGTTCCTTGATAGTAAATATCACCGCCATCACTATCCCAAACTGTCATATTTTCGTCATTCATTTTATATGTGGCATTCCCTTTAACGACTTCAACATCATTTAATTCTGTTTTATCTGTTATACTTTTACTTTCAGTTCCATTTTGTAACCAATCGCTTACTATAACTTTATTGACATCACCTTTAGAATCACATAAAACATAAACAGTTTCATCTTTCATTAGTTTGTTGCCTGTAGATTCAGTATCATTGTTAGTGGCTGTTGTAGTAGCTTGTTTTTGACTAGATGTATCATCAGCATTTGTTGAACAGGCAGTTAATGAAAATACTAATATAACACTTAACATTCCCATTAATATTCTTTTCATTATTGTTTTCCTCCTTCTAATTTTGTCATTCCTTTTGTTGTTTTACATATTAAACGATCCAATAGCATGAACATTGATGGAAGAGCAAATATAACTGCTATCATACTTATTATTGCTCCTCTTGCAAGTAAAGCACATATTGAAGTAATTATATCGATATTTGAATATAAATAGACTCCAGATGTTGCTGCAAACAATCCTAAAGCACTTACTAATATTGATGGTATTGCTGATTGTAAAGCAATTGATATAGCATCTTTTTTGTTTTTTCCAGCAATTTTTTCTTTTTTGTATCTATCAGTCATTAATATTGCATAATCTACAGTTGCTCCTAATTGAATCGTGGTAATACACACTGGAGCAATAAATGATATAATATTGTTTTCATAATAACAAATACCTAAATTAACAGTGATTGCTAATTGTATGATTGCTACTAAAATAAATGATAGTGTGAATGATTTTGTTACTATAAAGATAATTATAAATATTGCTATTGTGGAAATTGTATTAACAACGTCAAAATCATGTGCTGTTATATCGATTAAATCTTTAGTACATGGTGCTTCTCCAATTAATGAAGCATTACTATCATATTTTTTAATTATTGTATTTATACTATCAATTTGATCATTAACTTCATCAGTTCCTATATTGTATTTGGAATTTATTAACATCAATTGATAGTTTTCTGATTTTAATTCAGATTTAATATCTTCAGGAATTAATTCATCAGGAATAGTTCCATCTACAATTGAATTATAACCTAAACAATAATCTACACCTTCAACTGTTTCAATTTCGCTAATCATATTCTGTGCATCTTTAGCACTCATATCGCTGTCGCAAAGAATCATTTCTGTAGTTCCTACACCAAAATATTCAGAAAGTTTTCCATTTGCTACACTGAATTTTACTTCATCTGGATTCATACCTGATTCAACAGATAATTTACTTGATAAATCATAGTATACTTGCTTTTTACTATTACCAATGTATCCAGGAATTAAAATAATAATAAATAATATAATGATTAATTTATGATATTTTAGAATAAAATTAACTAAACCATCCATTTTAGGAATAAAGTTTTTATGACTAAATCGAGATAAGAATTTATTAAATACTAAAATCAATGAAGGTAGGATTGTTACACAACCAATAACTCCAATAATAACTCCTTTAGCCATTACTATTCCTAAATCTAATCCTAAAGTATATGTCATAAAACACAATGCAATAAATCCAGCAATAGTTGTGATTGAACTTCCAGTAACTGATGACCATGTCTGACTTATTGCTTCACTCATAGCTTCTTCTTTACTTTCATAAATCTCTTTTTGTTCTTCATAACTATGCCATAAAAATATTGAGTAATCCAAAGTAACAGCTAACTGTAATACTGCTGCTAATGCTTTAGTTATAAAAGATATTTCTCCTAAAAATACATTTGTTCCTAAGTTATATATTATCGCAATACCTATACTAGCTATAAATACAAAAGGTATAGCCCAGTTATCAACAGTTAATATCATAACTGCAATAACTAATAATACTGCTAGTGCCACAAAAATTGGTTCTTGTTTTTGACATAGTATCTTTAGATCTTGAACCATCGCACTCATTCCTGAAACGAATACTTTTTCTGCACTTAATGTTTCATCTGCAGATAAAGAGGTATCATAGAAAACAGCCATCATTGTTGCATCATCTTTATTAAATTTTTCTGTTATATTATTTGGAAGAATATCCATTGGTATAGTCGTATCTAACAAAGAATCATACCATATAACACTGTCTACATGATCAATATTCTCTATTTGTTGTTTTAATGAAACTACATCTTTGGTATCCATGTTTTCTATTATGATCATAGAAAAACCGCCTTTACCAAATTCTTCCATTAATGTATTTTGTCCTTTTATTGTTTCTATATTACTTGGCAGATAATCCAACATATCATAATTAATTCTTGTTTTTGCTATACCTATAACAGATGGTATCATTAAAATAATTGCAGTTATTAAAATAAACCAACGTCTTTTTACAATAAACTTTGATATCTTATCCATATCCACTTCTCCTCGTATAATAAAATTTCTTATAATTATTAATATTTGATAAAAGTCATTTACGCCTCCTTTTCCTCTCTA
>CAZWZD010000150.1:0-4753 GCA_964638235.1 uncultured Erysipelotrichales bacterium | reverse complement strand
CCAGCATGTTATAATTCAAGCCTTTCGCTTTTAGAAAATATTGATACATATGTAAAAAGCTATGAAAATATAATTCATAATATTCACAATATTGAAATAAGACATATATTAATAAACTGCGAAAACAAGATTATTAGCATGTTAGAAAACTTAAGTGCAACTGATCCTCAAGTATATTTAAAAACTCTAATGAATGCTGGTACTACTATTATGAATATAATTCTAGGTTTAGTTTTTTGTCCATATATTTTATTAGAAAGAAGGCATCTTGTTTACATTTTTGATAAGATATGTAGTATTTGGCTAAAAGATGATGTAATAAAAAATATTCATCGAATTATTCATGATTGTGATTCTATTTTTGGAAAATTTGTCTATGGAAAATTCCTTGATTCTGTTATTATTGGTGCAATTGCATTTATTGGTTTAGGATTATTGCATTTACCTTATTATCCTTTAATGGCATTAGTTATACTGGTAACAAATATGGTTCCATACTTTGGTCCATTTATTGGTGGTATTCCTGTAGCTATATTTGCTTTAATTACAAATGGACCTATTTCATTTCTTGCAGTTGGATTGTTTATATTAATTCTTCAGCAGTTTGATGGTTTATTATTAGGTCCTGCAATATTAGGCGATACAGTGGGTATTTCTCCATTTTGGATTATTGCATCTATAACAGTTTTTGGTAGATTGTTTGGATTTATTGGAATGTTTTTAGCAGTACCTATCATTTGTATGCTAAGAAGGTTAATTAATGATTTTATTAAATATGTTAATCAGTCATAGATATTAAGGGATATAATTATCAAAATTCTACTTTGTACACAAATATGACACAACTAATTCATAATCAATTCATAATCTCTTGATATATTATACATGAAGTTAGAAAACAAATTTCCCCAATATAATATTCTAACTTCAAAATACCCCTCCCTCGAATAATAAACAGTTTTTAAAAAGTGGATATAATCCACTTTTTTTCGTGAAAATAATTCAAATTTATATTGACATAAAGTACAGTTGTAGATGTATTATATATATAGGTTTAAGGGAGGAATGATTATGTCAAAAGATAGAAGTAATATGCTTGAAGGATCGTTATGGGATAAAATATTTTTCTTTGCTTTGCCTTTAGCAGCTTCAAGTATACTACAACAATTATTCAATGCTGCTGATAGTGCTGTTGTAGGAAGATTTGCTGGTAGTACAGCATTGGCTGCTGTTGGAGCTAATTCGGCTGTTACGTCTTTATTTGTTAATTCATTGCTTGGTTTATCTATAGGTGCTAATGTTATTATTGCTCAATATATTGGAATGAACAATGAAAAGAAAGTCAAAGAAACAGTACATACATCTATTTTATTTTCTTTTATAGGTGGAATTATTATAATGATTATTGGACTTTTATTAGCAAATAATATTCATATGATGATTGGTACACCTGATAATGTTATTAATCTTGCTAGTGTTTATTTAAGAATATATTTAGTTGGAATGCCATTTATCTCACTCTTTAATTTTGGTTCGGCTGTTTTAAGAAGCATTGGTGATACTAAAAGACCAATGTATTGTTTAGTAGTTGCTGGTATATTAAACTTAATATTGAATTTAATTTTAGTTATCATTTTCCATATGTCTGTTGCTGGTGTTGCTATTGCAACTGTTATGAGTAATGTTGTTTCTTCATTATTAATTGTTTATATGCTAACAAAAAATACAAGTTTAATACATTTAAATTTAAAAGAACTCCGTATTCATAAGCAATCATTAATTCAAATACTAAAAACTGGAGCTCCTGCTTCTTTACAATCTATGGTATTTTCTTTTTCTAATATTTGCTTGCAATCTGGAGTTAATAGTTTTGGTAGTGATGCTATTGCTGGAAGTGCTGCTGCAACTAATTTTGAATTCTTTGATTATTTTATGGTTAATTCTTTCAATCAGGCTGCTGTTACGTTTATTGGACAAAACTATGCGGCTAAAAAATATGATCGCTGTAAGAAAATATTTAAAATATGTATGATAGAAGGATTGATAGGTATTTTATCTATGGAAGCGTTATTTTTCACTGGTAGAAATGTATTTGTACGTCTTTATACCACAGAACCTAATGTCATTCAGTTTGCTATTACAAGAATGTATCATTGTATGCTTCCTCATTTCTTATTATGTTCATATGAAATTACAGGATCTGTTATGAGAGGTATGGGATATTCTTTACTGCCTGCTTTATTAACGATTATTGGTTCTGTAGGATTTAGATTGTTGTGGTTATTTACTGTTTTCCAGCATTTCCATACATTTGATATGCTACTTAATGTTTATCCGATATCATGGATTCTTACTGGAGCTTTAGTTATTTTTGCTTATGTTATCGTTAGAAAGAAAGCTTTTCAATAAAAGAATTTTCTTTTATTCAATTGCTTTTTTTATTATAAGTAAATATAATAAGAGATAGATATTGGAGATGAGAAAATGGTGAAAGCAGTTATATTTGATATGGATGGTTTAATGATTGATAGTGAAAGAGTAACTTATGAAGGTTATGCTGTTTCACTCAAGAAAAGAGGATATAAATCTTCATTAGAATTTTATAAAACAACTTTGGGTACGAATACGAAAACAACTGTTGAATTGTATAAAAAGTATTATGGTGAAGATATTCCTTTTTATGATATTTTAGATGAAGTTCATTTATATATTGAAAATGAGTTTGAAACAAAAGGTGTACCGATTAAAGAAGGATTAATTGAATTATTAAAATATTTAAAAAATAATAATTATAAAACAATAGTTGCTACTTCTAGTGATAGAGATCGATTAAACAGAATTTTTAAAAGGGCTGATTTATTTCAATATTTTGATGACTTTGTATGCGGGAATGAAGTCAAAAATGGTAAACCTAATCCTGAAGTATTTTTAACTGCATGTCAAAAGTTAAATGTTGATCCAAGTGATGCTTTAGTATTGGAAGATAGTGAAGCTGGAATAGAGGCTGCTTTTTTAGCAAATATTCCAGTTATTTGTGTTCCTGATATGAAGTATCCTCAAATTCAATATGCTACAAAATGTCAATCAATTGAAAAATCGTTGATTGATGTCAAAAATATGCTTAAAGGAGAATAGAAATGGGACGTTTAGGAGTATCAATTTATCCAGAACACTCTACTCCTGCTAAAGATAAAGAATATTTAACTTTAGCAGCAAAATATGGGTTTAAAAGAGTGTTCACTTGTTTATTATCAGTTAAAAAACCTGCCGAGGAAATTAAGGCTGATTTTAGCGAAGTTATAGCACATGCTAATTCGCTTGGTATGGAAGTCATCGTAGATGTTGCACCTAGTGTATTTGAAAATTTAGGAATTAGTTATGATGATTTATCTTTTTTTAAAGAAATTGGAGCTTCTGGTTTTAGATTAGATGAAGGTTTTAATGGTGCAATTGAAGCACAGATGACCTTAAATCCATATAATCTTAAAGTAGAAGTTAATGCAAGCAATCCTGGAATGTATGTTAATAATATTATGAGCAATAAACCAGATCGTTCAAAATTGATTGCCTGCCATAACTTTTATCCACAAAGATACAGTGGTTTAAGTTTTAAAATATTTAAAGAAAACAGTGAGAATTTAAAAGCATTGGGATTAAATATTGCGGCTTTCGTTGGTTCACAAGAGGATAATACATATGGTCCTTGGCCAGTAAATGAAGGTTTATGTACATTAGAAATACATCGTGATTTACCTATTGATGCTCAAGCAAGATTTTTATTTGCAACTGGTTTAGTAGACGATGTCATAATTGCTAATGCTTATGCAAGTGAAGATGAATTAAAAAGGTTATCAATGGTTAATCCTGGATTATTAACATTTGGAATACAATTAGAAAACAATGTAACAGATGTAGAAAAAGAAATTATATTTGAATTTAATAATATTGTTAGAGGAGATATGTCTGATTACATGGCTAGATCAACAATGCCACGTATTGTTTACAAAGATGCTGATATACCACCTCATGATACAAGAGATTTAAAACGTGGTGATGTTATTATTATTAATAATGAATATGGTCACTATAAAGGTGAATTGCATGTTATATTAAAAGATATGCCAAATGATGGAAAGAAGAATGTAGTAGGAACTATTCCTGAATATGAACTTAATATGTTAGAATATTTAACACCTTGGGTTAAGTTCTCATTTATGAAAGTTTAATCAAAAACAATATTGTTTGATAAAATCTTATACCAAGGTAATGATTTTATTTTTGAATTTTTATATTCTGGATGCTCATCTATCCAGGCTATGAATGTTCTGCCAATAATTTGCATTTGTTTCTGGATATTTGATGATAAATATCCAGATTTTTTTAATCTTTCATCAACCAGTTCTTCATATTCTTCAATAGGTAGCTGAGAAATACAAAAACCAGTATAAGAATTAAACACTATCAAATCCTTAGGATTATCAGGCCAATAAAATGCCATTCCATATGCCATAATACTCGTTTCAATAGAATCAAACAATTCCTGCATATCATCATTATTAATTCCATATTTCTCCTTAAAATCTGTAATTACTGCGGTACCATTATTCTTGCATCCTGAAAATATTAATAAAATTGTAAATATACAAATAATAATTTTTTTCATATTTCTACCTTCTTTTCTATACCACCTCCATTATACCCCCCCCCCCGGATTTTCCGTCAAGTCTTTTAAAAAAAATGATATGCATTTTTA
>CAZWZD010000149.1:0-4754 GCA_964638235.1 uncultured Erysipelotrichales bacterium | reverse complement strand
AATTTTATATTGCTGAAAATTATTTGAAGGATGCTTTTGATCAAGATGAAGTATTGGTTAGAAAATTTAATAATTCTAAAGGTAGCAGAGAAGAAGGAAAAGTTGTTAGGGTTATTAAAAGAGGTAAATCAAGATATGTTGGTGAAGTAAAAAAGGGTAAAAGAGATTATATTGTTGAAGCTGATGATGCAAAAATGACTCAACCTATTTATGTGGATCATGCTCATATGCATGGAGCTAGTGTGGGGCATAAAGTTGTTGTTGAAGTGAAAACATATAAACCCAAAATAAAAGGTGATATTGTTAAAATTATAGGTCATGTTAATGATCCTGGCATTGATATTTTATCTGTTGTTCATGCTCATGATGTTGATATAGAGTTTCCTGATGAAGTTTATGATTATATCTCTAAAATTGGTGATACTATAGATGAAAATGATATTGGTAATAGAGTGGATCTAAGAAATGAATTGATTGTAACTATTGATGGTGATGATGCTAAAGATTTAGATGATGCCATAAGTTTAAAAAAGTTAGACAAAGGAAATTATCAATTGGGTGTACATATTGCTGATGTATCTTACTATGTTGAAGAGAATAGTCCTTTGGATAAAGAGGCTATTAAGAGAGGTACATCTATATATTTAGTTGATAGAGTAATTCCAATGTTACCGCATAAGTTGAGTAATGGAATTTGTTCACTAAATCCTGGGGTAGATCGTTTTACGATAAGCTGTTTAATGGAAATTAATAATGAAGGAAAAGTTATTAATCATAAAATTTTCCCTTCGGTTATTCATTCCACATATCGTATGACATATAATAATGTAAATAAGATATTGGATGGTGATATTCATTTACAACAGCAATATCATAAAGCAGTTCAATTGTTCTTTATGATGGAAGAGTTAGCTCAATTATTGAGAACGAAAAGAGATGAAAATGGTTCTATAGATTTTGATGTTAATGAGGGTAAAGTAATTGTTGATAAGAATGGAAAAGCTATAGATGTTGTTTTAAGGGAAAGAGGAACGAGCGATAAAATTATCGAAGAGTTTATGCTGAAAGCAAATGAAACTGTAGCAGAACATTTTAAGTGGATGGATGTTCCATTTATTTATCGTGTACATGAATATCCAAAAGAAGAGAAACTTAGACAGTTTCAATCTATAGTAAAACCTTTAGGTTATACTATAAAAGGTTCTTTAAGTCATGTATATCCTAAAGAGTTAAGTAAGATTGTTAATTTAAGCAAAGATAGTGAAGAACATACAATTATTTTAACATTATTGTTAAGATGTATGCAAAAAGCAAGATATGATGAACAATGTTTAGGACATTATGGATTGGCTTTTGATTATTATACACATTTTACTTCACCTATTAGAAGATATCCTGATTTATTGGTTCATAGATTAATTAGAAAATATTTATTTGAAGAAAGATTTGATCTAGTTAAACATTATGAAGAGATTATTCCAATGTTAGCTGAACAATCTTCAAATAGAGAAAGAGAAGCCATAGATATTGAAAGAGAAGTAGATGATATGAAAATGGCTGAATATATGTCCCAACATATTGGTGAGGAATTTGAAGGTATGATTTCTTCGATTACAAGTTTTGGTTTCTTTGTTGAATTAGAAAATACAATTGATGGTTTAGTTCATATCTCTGATTTAAAAGATGATTATTATAATTATGATGATCAGACATTAACATTAATTGGTGAAAGAACAGGTAAACAGTATAAAATATCTGATAAGGTTAAAGTCAAGGTTGTATCTTGTAATGTTAAAGAAAAAACAATTGATTTTGAGTTAGTTAATCAGAAAAAGAAATTTAAAAGAAGAGAAAAAAAGATTACTTTCAAAAAAATAAAGACAAAATCAAAAAAGAGTAGTAAAATAAAGAAGTCTTATAGAAAAAGAAAATAAAATGAAAGGAGAATATGTATGAAGATTGTTTCTAATAACAAGAAAGCTTATCATGATTATTTTATTTTAGATACTTATGAAGCTGGAATTGAATTAAAGGGAACTGAAATCAAGTCTGTTCGTAAGGGCAGTGCAAATCTAAAAGATGCTTTTATTAGAATTAAGCAAGATGAAGCGTTTATTGAAAATATGCATATTGCTCCTTATGAACAAGGGAATCGTTTTAATCATGATCCTAGAAGAACAAGAAAATTGTTACTTCACAAAAAAGAAATTAGAAAGTTACAAAAAGAAGTCAAAGAGAATGGTTTAACGATTATACCTACAAAATTATATTTTAATACTTCTAAAGCTAAGTTAGAGATAGCTTTAGCTAAAGGAAAGAAACTATATGACAAACGTCAAGATCTTAAAGCTAAAGATGCTAAGAGAGATATTGAAAAAGCATTGAAAAATGCTTATTAATCCGGGGGCGTCTTGGATTCGACAGGGGTTAGTTTGAATAGAATAGCAGCCGTGGGCATACGTTAATTGCAAAACAAAAATATCTGGAAACAGACAACAATTATCTTTCGCTTGCTAGTCGACGATAGACTTTAGCGAACATCAACCTATAGTTTACCTATGACTATAGAATTGGTGACATATCTAATAGGTTAAGGATAGTTAGATTCCTGATAACTATCTCGAAAATATAAGGAATCGCTAAGTGAAAGACTGCTTGTGGATCGTAGCTTAGTTAAATTTATTCGACAAGATAAGCTGTAGAAGTTCTATATGGGACGACTTTTGGACGCGGGTTCGATTCCCGCCGCCTCCACCAAATGTAATTTGGCGAACCCTAGAATTTTGAAGATTTTCTAATACTTCTTCATGAGTTGCTAGGTGTCCGTTTTTTCTATAATTGAAGGTAATAACCAATTTACCATCATCAAATAGGAAGGCTTTAGAAACAAACGTTTCTACAAGTCTTTTTTTATTTTCAGCAGTATCTTTTTGAGTTGTTTTGAATTTGTTTAAAATGAATTTAATAAATTCTTTATCGAGAATTTCATGATCCATTTCTTCTAATTTAATTTGAGCTTTCAAGGCTTTCTTATCTTTTTCTAATGCATTCATATGTTCAATCATAGAGTCATTAAATAACCCTTTTTCAACAGCAACAACAATATTATTGATTGCTTTTTCCGTATCATTCAATTGTTTTCTAAGCAATTCTAAATTATTATTTTTTAAACATTCCTCCTGATATTCAACCACACCATCAGCAATAGCGTTTAAATTTTCTTCATTAAAAATATATTTATTTAAAATATCAATAACAGCATTTTCAATAACATCTTTTTTTACATCATGTTTATCACATTCATGTTTGACGTGATTTCTACAACAATAATAATAATGTTTCTTTCCTGTATGACTTGTACCACATCTCCCATACATACTTGCACCACATTCCCCACAATATAAAACACCACTTAAAATATACTCACTTGATCTCATTCTTTTAGTCCTCCTAATTTTTCTAATTTCATTTGCTTTTATAAAAGTATCTTCATTAACAATTGCTGGCATTCCATTTGGTTTGACTACATCACCAAAAGAATACTCACCAATATATTTGCGATTTGAAATAATTCTACTAATTGCATTCTTTGAAAAGTCACGACCTTTAGTATTTTTATATCCGTTTATTTTTAACCAGTTCAATATTTCACAATCACTCACGCAATCAATAACCATTTCAAATATCTTCTTTACAGCTATTGCCTCATGATCATTGATTATATAGCAATCGTTTTCATCACGAGAATAGCCAAAAACATTAACTCCATTGCTCATGCATTTTAAAGCATTCCCATTTTGGCCACGCCTTATATTTTGTGAAAGATTAGCACTATAATATTCGTCCAGTGCTTCTAACACACCTTCCAATATTATACCTTCTGGTCCTGCTGGAATATCGACTTTTGCATAAACAACTTTTACACCATTTTCTTTTAATATCTTTTTATACTTTTGTGCTTCATATCTGTTTCTAAAAAATCTATCCGTTTTATAGCAAATAATATAATCAAATAAACCTTTTTCAGACTCTTCAATCATCTTCTGAAAGTCAGGTCTTTTCTCACTTCTACCGGTCAATGCATGATCATGATATACTTTAACAATATTATAGCCATGACTTTCAGCATATGATTTACATTCTCTTATTTGATCTTCAATGCTAGCTTCTCTTTGGCTGTCACTAGAAAATCTAGCATATATAACAGCCTGTTTGTTATTAATAATAAGTTGTTTTTTTCTTGCCATTTGTTTACCTCCTTATATTTTTTTGATATAATAGGTACGTAAAAAGTGCATAACGTACCAAGTTATATTTTTACATTTATCCAGCTATTGCCGTAGCTGGATTTTTAATTTTTATATGTGTATATTAGCGCAGTTAAATAAACATTATTTTTACACCTCTTAGAATATGAAATCAGGAGGTGAGAAAGATGTCAAAAGAAAAATATTTAGAAATTATTCTAGATATGTTGAACAAAATTGAAGATAAAAAACTTATAAAAGATATTTATATGTTCGTTCAATCTTGCTATTTATCTAAATAATTACACAAGGATCATCATTAATCTTGATGATCTTTTTTTATAGCTTCAAAACCGAAGAATTTAGTAGTAAACATATTAATTTCTTCATCTGTTAGTTCTAATACAGCTTCGATAATTCTTCTTTGAATATTATTCAATTGATATTCATCAACCAGACGATCAATCAAAGTTTGTTCTATTGTGTTAAAAATATCACCTTCGCCAT
>CAZWZD010000148.1:0-4773 GCA_964638235.1 uncultured Erysipelotrichales bacterium | reverse complement strand
AAAGGTTGTCTAAATACCAAATATTCAGGAATACCTAATTCCAAACCAACCTTACGAACCTCATCTTTAAACAAATCTCTTAAAGGTTCAATAATTTCTTTAAAATCTACACAATCAGGCAATCCTCCAACATTATGATGTGACTTAATTACAGCAGATTCTCCACCTAAACCACTTTCTACAACATCAGGATAAATTGTTCCTTGAACTAAAAAATCAACAGCACCAATCTTCTTTGCTTCCTCTTCAAACACACGAATAAACTCTTCACCAATGATTTTTCTTTTTCTTTCAGGTTCAGTGACACCTTTTAACTTATCATAATATCTCTTTTGAGCATTAACTCTAATAAAATTCAACTCATAATTACCATCAGGTCCAAAAACTTGTTCAACCTCATCACCTTCATTTTTACGAAGTAAACCATGATCAACAAAAACACAAGTCAACTGATTTCCAATAGCCTTAGAAAGTAAAACAGCTGCAACTGATGAATCAACACCTCCAGATAAAGCACATAATACCTTACCATTTCCAACTTTTTCTCTAATAGCCTTAATCTGTTCCTCTACAAAAGAATCCATTCTCCAATCCCCAGAACATCCACATACATTCAAAACAAAGTTAGATAACATTTTTGTTCCTTCTTCTGTATGTAAAACCTCCGGATGAAATTGAATCGCATATAATCCCTGTTCAACATTCTCACAAGCAGCCACAGGACAATTAGGAGTTGTCGCAATCACCTTAAATCCAGATGCTACTCGAGAAATATAATCATTATGACTCATCCAACAAGTACTTTCTTTCTTAACATCTTTAAATAAAGCAGAAGATTGATCAACAGTTAAATGCGATTTACCAAATTCCTTTACACTTGCTCTTTCAACCTTACCACCTAATAAATACTGCATTAATTGAGCTCCATAACACAATCCAAGAACAGGAATACCCAATTCAAACAATTCCTTTGAATATGTTGCAGAATTTTCCTCATAGCAACTATTAGGACCACCAGTTAAAATAATCCCTTTAGGATTCAATTCCTTTATTTTTTCAATATCAATTTTATAAGAATAAATTTCACAATAGACATTACATTCACGAACTCTACGAGCAATCAACTGATTATATTGCCCACCAAAATCCATAACAATGACTAATTCTCTTTTCATCCTTTTCCTCCTTAAAATTCAATATCCTTTAAAACAACAGTCTGCTTTCTATCAGGGCCTACTGAAAACATCACAACAGTACAATGAATTAATTCTTCAATTCTTCTAATATAATTTTGACAATTAATAGGTAACTCTTCAAAAGACGTTACATTTGTAATATCCTCTTGCCATCCAGGCATTTCCTCATAAACAGGCTCTACTGCTTCTACTCCTTTAACAGTTGCAGGCAATCCATGAATAATTTCACCATTTAATTTATATGCAGTACAAATTTTTAAAGTTTCAAAACCACTTAACACATCCAACAGCATCAAACTAATACCAGTTAAACTAGACATTCTTCTTGATTGATTAACAACCACAGCATCAAACCATCCACATCTTCTAGCACGTTTTGTTACAGTACCATATTCATGACCTCTCTCACGAATTAAATCACCAGTTTCATCAAATAATTCAGTTGGGAAAGGTCCCGCACCAACACGTGTTGTATAAGCCTTAATAATTCCAATCGCCTCTTTAATATACAAAGGTCCAATTCCAGTTCCTTCACTAACACCATTAGCTCCTGGATGAGAACTTGTTACAAATGGATATGTTCCATAATCAATATCCAACATAGCACCTTGAGCACCCTCAAATAATACTTTCTTATCAGCTTGCATATATTCATCCAATAACATACCTGTATCACAAACCAAAGGTTTTATTTTCTTCGCATATTCTTTATATTCATTAAAAATACTTTCAACGCTAAATTTTCCTTCTAATTCAGGATACTCCATTAATTTCATAGGAAAAGTTTCTTTCAATCTTTCTAAAAACAACTCTTCATCAACAAACTCACCCATACGGATACCAATTCTACTATATTTATCAGTATAAGTAGGACCAATTCCTTTCTTAGTCGTACCAATACTATTAGCACCTTTTCTTTCTTCTTGAATAGCATCAATCTCTAAATGATAAGGTAAAATCACATGACAGCGATCACTCACTCTAATCTTACTTGTATCAATACCTGCATCATTTAAGTATTTCACTTCTTCTAAAAATGCTTTAGGATTAACAACCATACCATTACCCATAACAACTTCATGACCACTGAAAATACCAGAAGGTATTAACTTCAATGCAAACTTCTTTCCATCATAAACAATTGTATGTCCAGCATTATTTCCACCAGCATAACGAACTACAACATCTGCTTTTTGGGCAAGATAATCAGTAACTTTACCTTTACCTTCATCTCCCCACATACTACCTACGACTACTACACCTGCCATACTTAACACTCCTTAATAGTTTATATAAAATACAAACACATTGTACACTATATCTTGCGAAATTACTAGAAAAAAGAAAAGAAAAAGCGATAACCCCAAATCGCTTTTTCTTTTAAGTAATAATTTAATTTAATATGATGATTTTGAAGGAAGGAAATAAGAAATACAATTCTTATTAAGAAATGAATAAAACTAAATTATTACTATATATATTATGATTTATATGATACTCATTATATCATATCCCCTAATGTCCTCTCTCTAAGGACAACTTTATTATATAATTTTTTTCATTTTTTTCAACAAAAAAATCATATTTTCTATCCATTTCATCAATATTTTTTTAATTTTTTTAAACTGAAAACGTTTTCAAAATCAAACGCTAGTTCAATTTTTTAAAAGTATGGTATTTTTAAAAAAATTAACTCATTTCTTCATTAAACATTTCAACATAAAAGCAATAATTCTAGCCTGAACTTTCATATATGAATATTCAGCCTTTTTTAATACAGGTATTTTTAAAACATTATCATTAATACTTACATATAGTATTTCTCCCAACTTATGATTAACAGTTTTAATATTTAAAATAAATTCAGGATCATCACTCAAAAACTGACCATCTAAAAAATCATCTCTCAATTTAAAACAACCATCATATTTGATTTGATAAGGAACCATAATCTTCATTAACGCATCTTTAATATTTTTATCTTTAATAATATAAGGAGAAATTAAAGCTTCAATTTCTGCTTTAGTATCACTCATTTTATTAGCTGCCTCTTCTTCACTCATTGCTATTACAGCTAATCTTACTCTCACCATTTCTTCTCCAGCATATAAAGCAATTGAAACATCTCCTTGTTTATCTAATATATTCTTCAATAAATCCTGTAAATTACTTTCTCCAATAAACATTGTCAAATATTCAAAAGTATAAATCCTACTTTTACAAAACTGCTGTAGAAACGGCTTTAATTCATGATCAACTACATACTTCATTTCTTTAGGAGGACCAGGAAGATTAACAATCATTTTCTCATCCTTGCACATTACACATCCATTAGCAGTACCAACTTCATTTTCTAAAATATAACAATCTTTAGGAAAATAGGCTTGTTTAAAATTAGCACTTGCAACTCTATCTTTTCCAACAAGAAACGCTACTTTATCATAAACTTTCTTCTCTTCTTCTTCATTTAAAAACATTTCTAATCCTAAAAACTGAGCAGATAATTCCTTCGTTAAATCATCATTTGTAGGTCCCAATCCACCAGTCGTAATAAGACAATCAGCTCCTCTTTGAAAAGCAATTTTAAAACATTCCAATAATCTCTCAGGATTATCTCCAACTACACTTTGATGATAAACATTAAATCCCAAATCTTTACACATTTTCTGTAAATAAGTAGCATTCGTATTCACAATTTCACCTAATAACAATTCAGTTCCAACATTAATAATTTCTACATTCATATATTTCTCCTTTTAAAAAAAGTCTATTAAAATAGACTTCTTGCTAAACCTGGCAGCAATACACATATACCAGTAATAATAACTGCTGAAATCAATGCTCCAAGCATTGCACAAAGCATAGTTTTCTTAAAATCCAGCTTCAAGAAAGTTGCAATAGCAGTACCCGTCCAAACCCCAGTTGTTGGCAATGGAATACCAATAAAAGTGATTAAAGCTGCCTCTTTATATGTTTCAAATCGATCTATATTCTTGTTAATTTTATTATCTACAATATTAATTAACCAAGGTAACCAATTTTTCCTTCTTAATAAATCCATAATCCAGTTAAACATCAAAAAAATAAAAGGAACTGGAATTAAAGAGCCAATATAACATGCAATAAAAACCACCAAAGGATCTCCTCCAGTAAAAATACCTACTGGAATTGCTCCTCTTTGTTCAATAAGAGGTATTGCAGATATAACCATAATATAAAATATTCTTGCCATATTCAATTTCCTTTCTTAACAATCCCATTATACTAAACATATAGATAATTTCAAGAAAAAATGTAAAGATAAAAATCTTTACATTTCCTCACCATGTTCAAATTGAGATTGATACAATGTTGCATAGAAACCATTCTTCTTCATTAAGCTTTCATGATTTCCTAATTCAACAATATCTCCATCTTTCATAACAATGATCGTATTTGCATCTCTAATCGTAGATAAACGATGTGCAATAATAAAACTAGTTCTACCTTCCATCAATTTATCCATACCCTTTTGAATTAACGTTTCTGTCCTCGTATCAACAGAAGAAGTAGCCTCATCTAAAATTAAAATCTTAGG
>CAZWZD010000147.1:0-4792 GCA_964638235.1 uncultured Erysipelotrichales bacterium | reverse complement strand
CCTTCTAATTGGTGTGCTGCAACAGCACCACCCCATAAAAAATCTTTTCTAAATCCCATTTTTTACTTCCTCCTTGATAATCATATTGTATCATAATTTTAATAACATAAACAATCAATTCATATTAATTAACTAAATTTTTATATAGCCATTCACTTTATAAAATATCTTCCTTATTGACAAAAAAACAAGAAATTCTTATTATATATCAAGGGTGATTATATGCAAATTGATTTACTAAAAGAGAATATTACCAAATCACTATTATTATTTGCTTTACCATTAATAATAGGAAATATGCTTCAACAATTATATAATATAGCCGATACATTTAATGTTGGACAATATATCAGTTCTGCAGCTTTAGCAGCAGTTGGAGCTTCATATAGTGTTATGTCTTTTTTAACATCTATCATTTTAGGTTTATGTATGGGTAGTGGAGTTCTATTTTCCATGCTTTTTGGAGCAAACAATGAAAAAAGGTTAAGAAATTCTTTTTTTATCTCTTTTATTACTATTGCATCTCTTTCTATTTGTTTGGAAATTATATGCCTAATATTCATTGATCCAATATTATCATTCATAAATATTCCTAAAGATATATATGCAATGACAAAAAGCTACTTTTGGATTGTATTTTTGGGAATTTTCTTTACATTTATTTATAATTACTTTTCATCTATTTTAAGAGCAATCGGAGATTCAAGAACACCTCTTCTATTTTTAGCAATCTCTACAATCTTAAATATTATTTTAGATATCATTTTAATTGTTCAATTTCAACTAGGAGTTAATGGTGCTGCCATCGCAACTATCTTCTCTCAATTTATCAGTTCTCTAGCAATAGCTAGTTATGTCATTATAAAAAAGAAAGAATTATTACCCAACAAAGATGACTGTTATTTTGATAAAAATATCTTTAATAAAATTAAAGACTATTCATTACTAACATGCTTGCAACAATCTGTAATGAACTTTGGAATACTTATGATTCAAGGATTAGTAAATAGTTATGGAGTCGTAACTATGTCAGCATTTAGTGCAGCCGTAAAAATTGATTCATTTGCTTATATGCCAGTACAAGACTTTGGAAATGCCTTTTCAACTTTTATTGCTCAAAATAAAGGAGCAAATGAAAATCAAAGAATAAAAAAAGGATTAAAATCAGCAATTATGATTTCTACGATTTTTTGTATAATTATATCTTTGCTTGTTTATTTTAACGCTGAAAAATTAATGCTTATATTTATTAAAGCTAATGAATTAGAAATTATTAAACAAGGAGTTGAATATCTTCAAATAGAAGGAACATTCTATTTAGGAATTGGCTGTTTATTCTTACTATATGGTTTTTATAGAGGAATTGGAAAACCAGGAATGTCAGTTATTTTGACAATTATCTCTTTAGGAACAAGAGTTATTTTAGCATATGCTTTATCTCCTATTTTAGGTAAAACAATTATTTGGCTAGCAATTCCAATCGGCTGGTTTTTAGCAGATCTTACTGGTATTGTTTATACCAAAAAAATAAGTGAAAAATCACTTATTTAAATAATGTGTTAATAAAAACTTTTGATTTAAAATGAATACCTGTATATTCTTCTACATAATATTCTAATATTGGTAATAACTGTTTAAGATAAACTTCATCATAATGAAGTTTATCTATATCATCAATACCTAGCTTATGAAAATGTCGAAAAGCTTTTAAAACTTCTATATCATATACAGGTAAATTTCCTAAATGACGAGCACATACAAATCCTCCATCTAAAGAGATAGAAACAACTTTTGTTTCATCGCAATGAACACAGCCATCAACTTCCAATTCTATTCCCTGTTGTTTTAAAACATAAACCAGAAACAATAGATAAATACTCAATGTTGAATAACCATTATTAAGAGCTTCTAAAGAAGCATCTAACATATGATATACCTTTAAAGATGGTTTATTTTCCTCTTCATAGCGATAATAATACTCTAATATGACATTCGCAATAATTTCGCTTTCAATATTTTCTTTTATTCCACGATAATAATTCATAGCTTCAGCACGAATAAGTGTAGACATTCCTTTTTTTAAAAGAATATCCATATGACTCTTTGTCATAGAAGTACATCCCGATGCACTCTTACTCGTTATTTTTCTAACACCTCTTGCAAGAACACTGATTTTTCCATATTCCAACGAATATAAATGAACAATCATATCATTTTCTTTATATGGGGTATTCTTTAAAACAATTGCCTCTATTCTTTGCTGATTAGTAGTCGTTCTCATCGTAACCAAACTCTCTTAAATATTTCTGTTTATTACGCCAATTTTTCTCCACTCTTACAAACAATTCTAAATGAACAGGAACTTGTAAAAAACGCTTCATTTCTCTTCTGGCATTTTCTCTGATTTTCTTAATCATAGAACCTTGCTTTCCAATAATAATTCCCTTTTGACTAGATCTATCTACAACTATAGTTGCCATAATATCTACCCCATCTTCTTCTTCAACCATTCTTTCAATAACAATCGCAACACTATGAGGAACTTCTTCTCTAGTAAAATATAGAATCTTTTCTCTAATAAATTCAGCCATAATAAAGCGTTCTGGATGATCAGTTATATGATCTTTTGGATAGTACATAATTCCTTCATTCAATTCATTTTTTAATGTTTTAATCAATACATCAATATTATCACCATTAATCGCACTAATAGGAATAATTTCTTTAAAATCATATAACTCTTTCCATTCATTTAACTTTAAAATCAGCTCTTCTTTAGACAACAAATCTATTTTATTCAAAATCAAATAAACAGGTCCATCAGCTTCCTTCAATCTTTCTACAATATACTTATCTCCCTTGCCAATCTTTTCATCAGCTGGAGCAATCAATAAAACAACATCCACTCCATAAATACTATTCAATGCATTTGTATTCATAAAAGATCCTAAACCATCTTGTGGTTTATGAATACCAGGAGTATCCATAAAAATAATTTGAGCTTCATCATCAGTATAAATACCCTGAATTGTATTTCTTGTTGTCTGAGCTGTTGCAGATGTAATTGCTAATTTTGTTTTCAAAATATGATTTAATAATGTAGACTTCCCAACATTAGGTCTACCAACTATACTCACAAATCCAGATTTAAACATTATAAACTCTCTCCTATAAACATTCTCGGCATCAATTCTCTCATACTTGTCACTTCATAATATTCCTTACACCCTAAAATAATCGGAGTATCAGGATCCATTAACTCTGATAAAACCTGACGGCATGAACCACATGGAGAAATTAGAGGTGTACAATCACTAACAATCGCTAAAGCTGCAATATCATCTTTACGATATCCTTTACAATATGTCTGAAATATAGCATTTCTTTCAGCACACATTGTAGATCCATAAGCTGCATTTTCAATATTGCAGCCATGAATCAACTCTCCATTTTTTAATAAAATACAAGCACCAACCGCAAAGTGAGAATAAGGTATATAAGCATTCTCACTTGCTTTAAAAGCTTCTTCTACAAGTTTAGAATAATCCACAATTATCCCTCTCTTCCTATATTTAGCTTATCTAAAATTTCCTTTTGTAATGCATTCATAATTTTCTCATCTTCTTCATTCATATGATCATATCCCAATAAATGAAGCAATCCATGAGTAAACAAGAAACACATTTCTCTTTTCAAAGAATGACCATATTCCTGAGCCTGCATTTTGGCATGATCAACAGAGATAAAAATATCACCAATACTTCTAGGCATACCTTCCACATAAAACTGATCGCTATCTTCTAATGCAAAACTTATAACATCCGTAGATCTATCAATATTTCTATACTCTCTATTTATCTGATGTATTTTCTTATCATCAATAAGTACACAGGCCATTTCAATATCATCTTTAATCTTCAAATGATCCAATGTTGTTTCTATGATTTTCAAATAATCTTCTTCATAATTCTCATGAAAATCATCTACCTGATTTTCATATGCAAAATCTATCATACCATCACCCTTTTTTCAAATTTCCTTTCTCAATTATAACATAATCATCATTTCTATTCACTAATTTTGTTTGATGATTAACCATAATTAAAATCTTATCACTATAATTCTTTATAATATAACGATATATCCTGCCAGCACTTCTATTATCCATATTCGCAAACACTTCATCCATGATATAAACATCATAATCTCTCAAAAACAATCTTACCAAAGCAACAACCTGTTTTTGTCCTTGTGACAAAGGACTTCCATCTTCATTTAAAATCACATGAAACATATCTGCTAAATCTAAATAACCAAAACCTTTTAACAAACTCATTATTTTCTCTTTATCATCAATCAAAAAGTTATCATATAAACTCATATGAAAAAACGAAGGTGTTTGACATTCATAACCAATATGATCATACAAAGAACTTAAATCTAGATTTCTTAATTCTATATCATTTATAAAAATTTCTCCAGAATAATTTAAATTATAACCCATCAACAACTTTAATAAAGTAGACTTTCCACTGCCACTATTTCCTTTAATATATAATGTTTTATCAATTTCTAAATCAGTATGAGAAAATAAAGGTACTCTATAACCATACGCAAAACTAACATCATCTAAAACAATCTTATGAATTGTTTCATTTAATTTTACTTTTTCTACTTTTTCAATTCTATAGTTTTTATATCGCTCATAAACAATCTTCATTTGATGATATTCAAAAAATAAAGAAACTATTGATAAAAAAGATGGAATTAAAGAGGAAACTAACATATAAAA
>CAZWZD010000146.1:0-4792 GCA_964638235.1 uncultured Erysipelotrichales bacterium | reverse complement strand
TCTATAAAAGTTAGAAATTTTTTATCTTATTTCCAGTTTCTGCTTGCAATTCGGGAATAGTATTAAGTGTAAATTGTATTGAATTTGAGTATTTGATATGATTTTTATAAAGGAATAGGAGGAAATGAATATGTCAACAGGTGGAGGAGGAGTTGTAATTACTTCTACTGGGACAAGTAAGTTAGAAGATACTTTGGTTTCTGGTGGAAATAAGTTTAATCAAAAAGTAACTTCAGAAAAAATTTTAGGAAAAACATTAAAAAAGAATGTCACTAAAGATATAGTGGCAAGTATTGATTCTTCAAAATGTGTAAATTGTGGAATATGTAGAGAAGTATGTCCAGGTGATGCTATTGAAGAATATCAAAGACAAATATGTCATATTTGTCCTACTTGTACAGCAATTCCTGGTGTGTCAGTAGGGAAGATGAAATCACTACCTACAGAAACATCTTGTACAAGTCAATGTCCATTAGGTATATCTCCTCAAGGATATATTGGATTAACGAAAGCAGGAAAATACGAAGAAGCATATGAATTGATATGGAAGAAGAATCCATTACTTTCTGTATGTGCTAGAGTCTGTCATCACCCTTGTGAATTGGGATGTAAAAGAGGAATTTTAGTAGATGAACCTATTAAGATTAGAGAGATTAAACGTTATTTAAGCGAAAAGGTAGACTATCAACCAAAGAAATATGTGGCAATGTATGAAGAAAAGGTAGCTATTATTGGAGCGGGTCCTGCTGGGTTAACTGCAGGTCATTATCTTGCAAGTTTAGGTTATGAAGTAACAATTTATGATGAAGCTCATGAAGCAGGAGGTATGTTGATTCGTGGTATTCCTGAGTTTAGATTGAATCGTAATGTTGTTAAAAAGGAAATACAGAAATTAGTAGATGCTGGATTAAATATTCAATTAGATACGAAGATCAATAAGTATTCTATTGAAGAATTAAAGTCAGAATATGATGTTATTATAATGGCAGTTGGAACACCTAAATCAAAAGAACTACGTATTGATGGATGGCGCAATGCAGGTATTATGACTGCTATGGATTTTATGGAAAGAATTAACAATAAACAAAATATGCGTAGACATGTTGGGCAGTTATTTGAATTTAAAGATGGTAGAGCTGTTATTATTGGTGGTGGTTCTGTAGCAGTTGATTGTGCTAGAACTGCATTAAGAGTAGGAGCTAGTCAAGTAACAGTTGTTTGTTTAGAAGAAGGAGATGCACTACCTGCTCACGCTTGGGAAATTGATGAAGCGAAAGAAGAAGGTATAGAGTTTGTTGAAGGATATTCACCAGTAGAGTTTAAAGCTGAGTTATTTCCTACATTAAATAGTGTAAGATTTGAAAAAGTAAAATCTATGGGTAAGAATGAGCAAGGACAATTTGTTGTTGAAACTGATTCTAGTGATATATTAGAAATTCCATGTGAATGGGTAGTTGAAGCTATTGGTCAAAGAAAAGATGATATGTGGAATGATATTGAAGAGGATGGAATCTTTTTTGCAGGTGATGTTGTTTCTTCTAAGTGTTCAGTTGTAGATGCTATGGCATCTGGTAAAGAAGCTGCTTATAAGGTTGATTCTTTATTGCGAGGTAGAACATTAAAAGAAACACAGTTAGGAACAGATAGATTAAGATTAGCACCAGTTAATGAAAAATTATTCCCATATAATTTTAGAAAAACATTAAGACCAAAAACACCTATGGTATCTGCAAAGCATCGTGTTCATAGTTTTAATGAGGTAGAAAAAGCTTTTAATGATGAACAAGCTTATGTAGAGGTAGATAGTTGTTTAGGATGTGGATATTCTGGTGTAGATGTTGAAAAGTGTTTAGGATGTGGCATATGTCAGCAATTATGCCCTAAAGGTGATGTTATTACGATGGTTGGCAAAGGAGGAGTAGAATAATGAAAAGACAGGTTATTGTAGTTGGTGCTGGGCCTTCTGGTTCTTCTGCTGCTTTCTACTGTGCAAAACGTGGTTTAGATGTATTATTAGTTGATAAAGAAACTTGGCCTCGTGATAAGGTTTGTGGTGATGGATGGTTACCATCCTTAAAACCTATTTTAGAAGATATGGGTATATATGAAGAGATGAAATCATTAAATACAGTTAAGGGAGGAAATGATTTTATATTAGCTAGTCCTGATGGAGTTGCGGTAGAATATAAAATGAGTGATCATCCTACTGAAGGAGAAGGTACTTGGATTATTCCTAGACGTATTGGTGATGATGTTGTAAGAAGAGCTGCTGTAAGAGCAGGAGCTGAAATGATGGAAAACTTTGAAGCTACAGAATTGATTATTAAAAGAGGAAGAGTATGTGGAGTTAAGGGGTATTATCGTAATGAATTGATTGAAATAGAAGCAGATGCTGTTGTAGTAGCAAATGGATCACATTCTATGCTAGGAAGACAAGTAGGAATATTCAATGAAGATCCATCATTATCAATGTTTGCAGCAAGAGGATACTATAAGAATTTACCTGATACTTTAAAACCAGGATCAGTATTCCAATTCTATTTACCAGAAACGATTCCTAATTATGATAAAGCAAAGAAATCAATGTCATTTGCATGGATTTCATCACATAATGAACCAGGACATGGAACATTAGGAATGGTTATTCCTATTGAAACAATTGAAGCTCTAGATATGTCATTAGAAGAAGTCTATAATTGGATTATTAATAATGTACCTGATGTTAAGAAATATTTAGGAAATGCTCAATTAGTAGATGAATTAAAAGGATGGAGATTATTAGGATGTACCGAAGTCCAAAAAAATTATGTAAGAGGAGCATTATTTATTGGAGACGCTGCATCTCAAGCAGAGTGTGCTCATTTTTATGGAATACCTGCAGGAATGATATCTGGTAAAATAGCAGCTGAATTAATTGATGATATCTTTACTACTGGTGATGATAGTGAAGAATCATGGGCTCGTTTCTTTAAAATCGTAGGAGATAAGCTTAATCCTCAATATCAATTCTATAAAGAATTTAGAGAATTAGTTCATCTAGATATAAATAATGTTAATAAGATGAATGCATATGCCAAAACATTCCCAGGTACACCAGTATATAGTATAGTTATGTATAAGTTTGTAACTGAAGTGTTAGGCAAGAAGATGCCTACACCTCCAGCTGAAGGTGAACGTTTATCTCAATAATATTATAGATAAAAAGCTGAAATTACATTTCAGCTTTTTATCATTATTTATTAAGTTTTCTATATGCACAGTTTCTTTTGATCTTTAATAGATTTTCTTCGTTAGGAAAAGTAATTGGATTACTTGCTCCATTGTCATACATTTCTTTAACATCTTCGCAATCCATTATAATATCTTCCAGATGCATATTTCCATATATTTTAGGTGGTAATAAATAGATAGGTATATCATATTCTTCATCAGAATCCAACATTCCTTTTACAACCATCTTTAAATGAGGACAACAAATAATAACATCATAATCTTTAAATTTATCTTTTACATATTTTGAACCAGCTACTCCTAATGGATAAAAGTCCATACTATATTGATCACCTAATCCTTGATCAATGATTTGCCTTTGCATCCTAGTTGCGATAGCACTTGATGAAAAGCCACCACCACAACATAATAAAATTCTTAATATTTCCTTACCTCCCTATATATTATATCACATAATTACAATTTTCTACGATATAATTTCTAAATCTGAAAATAATGTGTGAACTTTCTTTGGAATGCCTTCTAATTCATATCTATCTTTCTTATCTTGGTTATTTCTAATGACTTTTACCTGTCTTAATTTCCTATAAAATTGATGTATACTCATCTTAACATTTTTAGATATCATGGATTTAGAAATATGACATTCTTTGGCTGCTTTAGAAATAGATAATTGATATTTTTCTAAAATGTTTTTTTATATATCTTGAAATTATAAGACGTATATCATTGATATCTTGGGAGCACACCTATTTATTGTACTATTAATCAATATAAAAGAGAAAGTCCTATTTCGAGTTTTCTCTTTCTAACATTTCTTTATAGCTGAATTCGCAGCCACAGTAATTTTGTCTATACATGTTGTATTCTTTTGTCATTTGGGTTGATTTTAAATATCCATCATTCTTTTTAAAATCTGCATATAAGAATTTTAGATGATCTTTTTGCCATTGTTCACCTATTTGGTTAATCCATTGGCTATTTTTATGTGGAGATACTGATAATACAGTTGTCCAATAATCATAATCATTAATATATGCATAATCATATGCTCTTCTCATACGCAAGCTATAACACAATCTGCATCTTATACTTCCTTCTGGAAGATCTTTAAGTGGATATTCGTCTGCAAGCCAATCTTCATGATTATAATGATCTTCAATAACTTGAATGTTTTGGTTATAATCTTTATTAAATTTTTCTATAAAAGTTAGAAGTTCATTATATCTTCTTGTATATTCTTCTTTAGGATAGATATTAGAATTAGAATAATAGATAGTTATATCAAAGTTTTCTGATAGTTCTTTAACGACATTACTGCAACAAGGACCACAGCATACATGAAGCAATAATTTTGGTCTTGATCCTTCAATTTGTTTTAATGTTTCTTGTAATTTTAAATCATAGTTTATTTTCATAGAATCATCATACTATCACCGAATGAGAAAAATCTATATTTTTCTTCAACTGCGTGATTGTAAGCCTCCATTACAAATTCTTTTTTAGCAAAAGCACTAATCAGCATTAATAGAGTTGATTTTGGCAAATGGAAATTTGTAAT
>CAZWZD010000145.1:0-4795 GCA_964638235.1 uncultured Erysipelotrichales bacterium | reverse complement strand
GTTACATTAGCACTTGGAGTATTGATAGGAGGAGGAACATACTCATACTTGCAAGATTCAACAGGAGATACAGTTAACACATTTGATACTAACAAAGTAACTGTTGATCTTAGTGAAACAACAGGAAATGATTATAACATCATTCCAGGAACAACACAGACAAAAGATCCAAAAGTAACAGTCGACAATTCAGTAGATGCGTATGTCTATGTAGAAGTCATTGATAATACAGAAAAACTTGTAACATATGAGATTGCAGAAGGATGGGAACTACTTAAAGGTTATGACAATGTTTACTATCGAGAAGTTAAAGCTAATGCAGATTTAAAAGAATTTAGTGTACTTAAAAATGATACAGTCACATATAGTGCAGGTTTAACAAATGCTGATATGTTAGATGAAGATGGAAAATTAAAGGAAGGTATTAAATTAACATTCAAAGCATATGCGATTCAGCAAGAAGGTTTTGATAATGAAGTTTTGGCTTATCAATTAAAAAGTGCTGTTTATACTTCAAATGCTAGTGATGCAAAGAAGGCTTTAAATGATGGAAATGCTTTAGTGCTTACAGATAATATTAATTTTGATGATTATCCAGAGGAATCTAAATCTAGTTCTTTATATGTAAATAACAAAAAAGCAGTTACTATTGATTTGAATGGAAAAACAATTACTGGAAAAAGCAATTCTAAATATTTTAATACAATTAAGGCAACTGGTAAAGGAACTGTCATTACAATTAATGGTGATGGAAAAGTTATAGGAGGAAGTGCTGCTACTTCTAACTCATCATCAAATAATGCTATAGAAGTAACAAAAAATGGTAAAGTTATCATTAATGGAGGAACATACACAGTTGGACCGGATAAAAATGGTAAAGGAAACACAGTAGTATTTTCTGATGGAGGAGATGTTATTATTAATGATGGTTTCTTCTATACAGATACACCATATAATGGAATTTATTGGCTTTTAAATAAACAAGATGGAACAAATGGTTCAATTACTTGTTATGGTGGAACATTCGTTAATTTTAATCCATCAAAAACTGGTACAGAACCAGCAGGTGAAAGTGATAATTTTGTTGCTGAAGGATATACAGTCATTTCAGTAGAGAAAGAAAATGGAGATATTTGGTATACTGTTGTACCAGAAAATAACTAAAATAAAAAAAAGAGAGGAGATTGACTAATGAAAATCAATAAAAAAGATATAATAACAACAGGTTTAGCAGTTACCTTAGCACTTGGAGTATTGATAGGAGGAGGAACATATTCATACTTGCAAGGGCAAACTAATGATGTAACCAATACATTTAATACAAATAAAGTCGATGTAAAGTTAGAAGAAACGACAGGAAATAGTTATAACATCATTCCGGGAACAACACAGAAAAAAAATCCAAAAGTAACAGTTGACAATTCAGTAGATGCATATGTCTATGTAGAAGTCACTGATGAAACAGAAGGACTTGTAACATATGAGATTGCAGATGGATGGAAACTGCTTGATGGCTATGACAATGTTTACTATCGAGTAGTTGAAGCTGCTGCAGATTCAAAAGAATTTAGTGTACTTAAAGATGATACAGTCACATATAGTGCAGGTTTAACAAATGCTGAAATGTTAGATGAAGATGGAAAATTAAAGGAAGGTATTGAATTAACATTTAAAGCATATGCGATTCAAAAAGAACCTTTTAATGATGCAGTATTGGCTTATAAAACTAAAGATGCAGAGCCTGTTGAAACTCTAGAAGATTTTACAGATGCACTTAATAATAATACACCTATAATGTTAAGTGATGATATAACTTTAGATGGTGATAATACAAATGAGGCAAATGCTATTTTGGAAATTGCAAATAATATTATTGATTTAAATGGGAAAACATTGACTATTAAAAATGCATCAAGTGGTATTATAGCTAAAGCAGGTAATAATATGATTATTGAAAATGGAAAAGTAGAAGTTGATGTGAAAGATAATAAAAAGAGTTGTATAGCATTGTTATCTAATTCAAAAATGATTTTTAAGAATGTTGAATTAGAAACAAATGCAACTATAAACTTTGAAGCAGGAACAGATCAAGCAGAGTTAGATATTATTGATTCTACAATAAATAGTTCTGATTATTATTGCGTTTCAACTAATGCAGCTAATAATGCAACTGGACATGATGTAAAAATTAATATTGAAAATTCTACACTTATTACAGATAAAGGTGCAGATAATAATGGTGATTGTACAGCAGTTTTATTTAATGTACCTGGTACATTAAACATTACAAATTCTACTTTAACAGCAGGACGACAAGCAGTTATTGTTCGTTGTGGTACTGCTAATATTAAAGATAGTACATTAAATTGTAATGTAGCGTGTCCTGAAGACTGGGTTGATAAGTACGATAATAATATTTGGGGTTCTGGAAATGAAGTACCTGTAGCTACATTAGTTGTTGGTAATCGTTCTGGTGCTAATGCATATCCTTATGATGCAACATGCAGTTTAACAAATACAACTTTAAAAATTGCTAGTGGAAGTAACCGTCCACAAATTTATGTTGCTGCTTATAATGGACGTACTAGTACTATAAATCAAAATGGAGAAAATTATTCCATAAAACAAGATAAAGATAATAATAGTACTATTACTATTACTATAAGTAACTAGTTAATTTATAGCCTATTATTTGGTATATGATAGGTTGAGATGTTAAGATTAATGTTTTACTTGAGAATAAGTGATTAAAAATAAGAGATTTTAAAAACTACGATATTTTGTTAGAAGAACTAACATATTTTATCAGTAGAATAAGAAATCTCTTTTTTAATAAAAATGTTCTGTTGTTATAGCTTATTTTTTTGCTTTTTCGAAAAATAATAGGTGAATGTGAATAATATAGTATAAGATTATTATGAAAAGAAAGTGGAACAGGATTACGTACATTAGTAGATATTTTCATTTTTAATCAGAAAAAGCGAAATTCTTTGAATAAAGAATATATTAAGAGTGAATTAGAAAAACTTGATATTGCAGAATTTGAAAGAGAAAGTCGTTTACTTGCTGATAAATTATTTAATTCTAAAAATGTTTTTTCTATTCAAGGATTAACAACAAAAGAAAAAGAAATGTTTTATTATTATTGTCATTCGGGAACATATGGAACGACTCAAACACGTGTTGAAAATGGTCTTAAATCTTTACAAACAGATGGAAAACCTATTTCTTTTATAACCAAACTAAAATATTGCAAAACAAGATTGTTTCCTAAAAGAATGTGGTGTAAAACAAGTTATCCATTTTTTTATAAACATCCTTATTTGTTACCGATTTTTGGATATATAGGATTTTAAATAGATTACTGCTTAGAAATAAAAATATTAAGTATGAAATTGAAGCTATAAAAAGGACTAAATGAATAAAAAATTTATTTTATTAATAATAATACAAAATATAAATTTTCTGTTTTTAACTTTATTTTTTGTGTTTTAACATGGCAAAAGTTAAAATTAAAATAAATTAGACGAATATATTAAAAAGTTGAATAAGTTACTATTTATCAATATTAATTTATTATTTTATTTCATATGTCATAAATTGATAAATAGCTGTTCAATTAAAGATTATGCATATTATTAATATGATTCTTTTATTAAATCTTCATGAATATAAAAAATGTCTTTTTACAGATTTGAAGAATAAAAATTCAAACTAAATAAGTAAAAAAAATATGCTATAATACCAATAGGTGGTGATGATATGGGAATCCATTTAAATCCAAGAAATGCTTCTTTTCAACAGACAATAAATAATCCAATATATGTAGATAAGTCATTGCTGATCGATTATACAAATAGTTTGATAGGAACAAAAGATAGTAAAATCTGTGTATCCAGACCACGACGATTTGGAAAAAGTACAGATGCAGATATGCTGGTTGCCTATTATTCAAAAGGCAGTGATTCATCAAATATCTTTGATAACTTAAAAATAAGTGAAACAGCAATGTATCAAAAACATTTGAATCAGCATAATGTCATTCATCTTAATATGCAAAGTTTTTTAAGTTATAATGATAATATAAATGAACTTATTGAAGATTTAACTGTTTCTATATTTGAAGAAATAGAAGATGAATTGGCTACATTCAAAGTAAGAAAAATGATTCTTTCTCGTATTTTAGAAAAAGTTTATGTCAAATATAATCAATCATTTATCTTTGTCATAGATGAATGGGACTGTATCTTTAGAGAATATAAAGAAGATAGAGATGCCCAGAAAAGATATTTAGATTTTCTAAGAAATCTGCTAAAGGATAAACCATATGTAGAACTTGCCTATATGACAGGGATACTGCCAATCAAGAAATATGGAACACATAGTGCCTTAAATATGTTTAAGGAAATATCAATGCTCAATCCAACACCACTGGAAGAATTTATGGGCTTTACTGAAAGAGAAGTCGAAGAATTATGTCAAGAATATGATATGGATTATAATAATATCAAAGAATGGTATGATGGCTATAAAATGACAGAGAGTTTGTCAATCTATAATCATCGTTCAGTAGTCTATGCGTTAATGGATAGAAAGTATGAAAACTACTGGACAAGTACAGAGACCTATGAAGCCTTACAAATCTATATCGATATGAACTTTGATGGCTTAAAAGATGATGTTGTAAAATTGCTTGCAGGTGAAAGTATCAAAGTCAACACAGATAAATTCCAGAATGATATGACAACATTCAAATCAAAAGATGATATTTTTACCTTACTGATCCATTTAGGAT
>CAZWZD010000144.1:0-4796 GCA_964638235.1 uncultured Erysipelotrichales bacterium | reverse complement strand
AATCAGCAATTTTCTTTTGAATACCTAACGTTGTTTCTTTTCCATCATAAAGGTGAAGTTTATTATATACATATCTAATACATCCATTTGAAGATACTCTCTTTAAATATTGTGGTACTTCGTTTGCTATTTCGGGAATTGTCAATAAAGCATCCATTGCCCATTCACAATTTCCAGCTAATACGAAAACTCTACCATTTTTATCTAATTCTTGAACATAGTGTATTGTTTCTATAACTTGATCACCTTTTTCTACAAAATCTCCAATAATGACAAGATAGTCATTAGATGTGTATTTGACTTTTTCTAATAACATTTTTAATCTATCTAAATGACCATGAATATCACTAATTGCTATTAAACGATAATCTCCTGTTACTTCTATTTCTAAATGCTTTGGCTGTATCATAACTTCACTTCCCACATTAGTATATCATGTTTTTTAAAAAAGAAAAATCTGGATTAACCAGATTTTTTATTTTAATGCTTCATCAATTGCTTTAGCTGCTTTTTTACCAGCACCCATCGCTAAAATAACTGTCGCTGCACCTGTAACAACATCTCCACCTGCATATACACCATCTTTTGATGATTTCATTGTTTCTTCATCAACAATGATACCACCCCATCTTTGGCAATCTAATCCAGGTGTAGTTTGTCTAATTAATGGATTTGGACTTTGTCCAATAGCAACAATAACAGTTCCTGTTTCAATAACGAAATTAGATCCTTCTTTAACAATTGGTCTTCTTCTGCCACTATCATCAGGTTCACCCAATTCCATTTCAACACATTCCATAGACTTAACCCAGCCATCTTCACCTTCAATTTTAACTGGATTTGTAAGTAACTTAAAGATGATTCCTTCCTCTTTAGCATGATGAACTTCTTCGGCTCTTGCAGGAATTTCTTCAGCACCTCTACGATAAACAATATAAACTTCTTTAGCTCCTAAACGTTTTGCAGTTCTAGCAGCATCCATAGCAACATTTCCTGCTCCAATAACGCAAACAGTATCTGCTATTTTAACAGGTGTAGGATATTCAGGGAATTGGTACCCTTTCATTAAATTAACACGTGTTAAAAATTCATTAGCAGCATAAACACCATTTAAATTTTCTCCAGGAATACCTTGGAAACGAGGTAATCCTGCTCCACTTCCTACAAATATAGCATCGTATCCTTGTTCTTGTAATTCATCAATTGTAATTGATCTACCAACTACAACATTTGTTTCAAAATCAACACCTAATTGAGCAACTCCATCAACTTCCTGTTGAACTAAAGCCTTAGGTAAACGGAATTCAGGAATACCATAAGATAATACTCCTCCTGTTTTATGAAGCGCTTCAAAAACAGTAACAGCATATCCTCTTTTCGCAAGTTCTCCTGCACAAGTAATACCGGCAGGTCCACTTCCTACAATAGCTACTTTCTTACCATTTTTTTCTATATTAATTAATTTCTTTTTTCCATGTTCTCTATGGTAATCAGCAACGAATCTCTCTAAACGTCCAATTCCTACAGATTCAGCACCTTTTCTTTTACCACGTATACACTGTCCTTCACATTGGTTTTCCTGAGGACAAACACGTCCACAAATAGCAGGTAAAGCATTTTCTCTAGTAATTGTATCATATGCTTCTTCAAATTCACCATTTGCTACATGTTGAATAAATTCTGGAATAGGCACACCTACAGGACAACCCTGCATACAAAATGGTTTCTTACAATTTAAACAGCGTGTTGCTTCTTCCATAGCCTGTTCTTTTGTATATCCTAATGCTACTTCATCAAAGTTTTTATTTCTTACATCAGCTTCCTGTTCAGGCATCTTAACCTTTAAAGGAGCCATATTTGGTTTAGCCATTATCTCTTCACCCCCGTAATATGACAAATGTGTGCTTCTTCACTCTTAAACATTCTCTGTCTTTGAAGCAATTCATCAAAGTCAACCAATAAACCATCAAAATCAGGTCCATCTACACAAGCAAATTTAATCTTGCCATCAACACTTACACGACAGCAACCACACATTCCAGTACCATCAATCATAATTGGGTTTAAAGATACCATAGTTGGAATATTAGCAGGCTTAGTAACATTTACAACAGCTCTCATCATAACAACAGGTCCAATCGCTATAACTGCATCAATAGGATCATCACTATCCATCAACTGCTGTAATTTAACAGTTCCAAAACCTTTTTCTCCTAAAGATCCATCATCAGTCATAATATAAACATGATCACAGAATTCTTTAAATCTATCAGCCCATAATACATATTGAGCTTCTCTACCACCAATAATAACATCAACACGTTTACCTTGACTTTCTAAAGCTCTTAATTGAGGGAATAATGGAGCACTCCCAACTCCACCAGCAATACCTACAATATGATCACCATCAGGTAAATGAGTAGGTTCACCCAAAGGTCCAACAAAATCAACAACACTATCTCCTTCATTAAGTTGAGATAATATTTGTGTTGAATATCCTACAATCTGATAGATAATTGTAATTGTTTCTTTTTTTCGATCATAATCAGCAATAGTTAAAGGTATTCTTTCTCCATCATCAGTTGCTCTTAAAATAATAAACTGACCAGGTTCACATTTTCTAGCAACATAAGGAGCATGAATTTCCATTAACTCTACAACATCATTTAAAATTTCTTTTCTCACAATTTTATACATAACGTATCCCCTTTACTTTCTCCCATATCATTATAAAGTTTTTATAATAAAAATTCAATATTTACTTTATGTGAAACATACTCATCATTGTAAACATCTATATTACACATTAAAATCATCATAAAGTCAATAAAAAGATAAAACAAAAAGGATAAAAATATCCTTTTCATCTTAAAAATCAACATCTAAATCATAATAACAAGCTTTTAATAACTTAACCATTTCTTCTTGTGTAGGAATTCTTGGATTAGAACCTGTACACGCATCTTCAATTGCTAGTGCTGCAATATTTTCAACTCTTTCTAAGAAAACATCTTCAGGCACAAATCCTTCATCTGCCGACAATCCATCTGCTCCATAATGATTGATAGAATGTGGAATATTCAAATCATCATTCATCTTTCTTAAATATGCGATTAATAATTCAACTTTCTCATCATCATTATTTCCACCTAATCCCATATAATCAGCAATCACTCCATAACGCTTTTTAGCAGTTTCATCTTTAGCATTAAATGCAATAACTTTTGGTAAATACATTGCATTAGCAGCACCATGAATAATATGTCCACCTTGATCAACAAAGGCAGCCCCAGTTTTATGTGCCATTGAATGAACAATATCTAATAAAGCATTTGAGAAAGCTTGTCCAGCTAAACATTGTGCATCATGCATATCAGCACGACATGACATATCTCCATTATAAGATTTTACTAAGTTAGCCTGAATCATTTCAATAGCATGTATTGCTAGTGGATCAGTATAATTACAATTTGCTGTTGATACATAAGCCTCTATCGCATGTGTCATTGCATCCATACCAGTATGAGCTAGTAATTTAATTGGCATAGTTTCTGCTAAATCAGGATCAACAATTGCAACATCTGGAGTAATTTCAAAATCAGCAATTGGATATTTAATCCCCTCAGTATAATCTGTAATAATTGAGAAAGCAGTCACCTCAGTTGCAGTTCCACTAGTTGATGGAATTGCACAAAAATGAGCTTTTTGACGCAATTTTGGAATTCCGAACACTTTACACATATCTTCAAATGTAATTTCTGGATATTCATATTTAATCCACATTGCTTTAGCAGCATCTATTGGAGAACCTCCACCCATTGCAACTATCCAATCAGGCTGGAATTTTTCCATTACAGCAGCTCCTTTCATAACTGTTTCTACTGATGGATCTGGTTCAATTCCTTCAAACAATTCAACTTCCATACCAGCTTCTTTTAAATATTCAACAGCACGATCTAAAAAACCATTACGTTTCATACTTCCACCACCAACACAAACGATGGCTTTCTTTCCTTCTAATGTTTTAAGTGCTTCCAAAGCACCTTTTCCATGATATAAATCTCTTGGTAATGTAAATCTTTGCATTTTCTCTATCCCTCTTTCTTATGATATCTATATGTTATCATTTTCACAAGAAAATAGAAGATACAAAAAAGGAATAGAGCTATTCCTTTTTTATATAGCTACAAACTTCTAATTGTATCCTTCAGCATCTTAATAAATATCTTTTCTTCATCACTCATTTTGTAACCTTTACGATAAATCAATATATCCTTACATTTCATTTCAAAATCCATGCATTCTTTTTGCATCAATTCAAATCTCTTTAAACTTTCCTTAGGCATAGGAGAAACCCACATATATGAATTCTTTAAATTAGCTAATATCTCAAATTGACTGCCTCTTTCATAAATATTAATAACACGATTAGTACTTATCTTTTCTTGAATTTGATTAGTAAACGAAAGAGGAAGATCTGGCAAAGCAATATCACCATGAATTAATTCTATCTGTTCTTTTAAATCATCAAAATATATATCTTTCTTCACTAACGGATTATCTTTAGACATTAACAAATCTTAAATTCAAAAAGATCTTGATAATTCAATTCTTTCAAAGCAAGTATATTTAAATAATACTTTTCATCTTCCCTAGGAAATCTAATAATACCTAAATGATCATTCCCCTCAAATACATTCTTTATTGCCTCTAATGAGTTTGTTTCATGATAATTCATTCTAATATCTTGATTTCCCATATTCAGTGCATTTAAAAACTCAACAAATACAGTAGAA
>CAZWZD010000143.1:0-4870 GCA_964638235.1 uncultured Erysipelotrichales bacterium | reverse complement strand
GATATTGAAACAAGAAATAAAGCTGAGCAAATGATTAATGAAATTGATAAAGCATTAGCTGAACAAGGTGATAAGATTGATGATAATCAAAAAGCTCAAGCAACTGCTTTAAGAGATGAATTAAAGAAAGCTTTAGATGCTAATGATATGGCTACATTAGAATCTAAGATGAGCGAATTAGAACAAATGGCTCAACAAATGGCTGCTTATCAATATCAGCAAGCACAAGGTGCTGATCAAGGATCAACAGCATCAAATGATGATGATGTTGTAGATGCAGACTTTACTGAGAAAAATTAATTGAAAGCCAAGACTTTGGTCTTGGTTTTCTCTAGTATAGAGAGGTGAAATTATGGCTGATAAAAGAGATTATTATGAAGTGCTTGGTGTAGATAAAAGTGCTGATGAGGCAACAATAAAAAAAGCTTATCGTAAAATGGCAAAAAAATATCACCCTGATGTTTGTAAAGAACCTGATGCTGAAGAGAAATTTAAAGAAGTACAAGAAGCGTATGATGTTTTATCAGATGCTAATAAAAAAGCTGCTTATGATAGATATGGACATGCTGCATTTGATCAAGGTGCAGGTGGCTTTGGAGGAGCAGGTGGCTTTGGTGGCTTCGGTGGTGCTGGCTTCGAAGATGTTGATTTAGGTGATATATTTGGATCTTTCTTTGGTGGAGGATCATCAAGACAACAGCGAAGAACTGGCCCAACGCGTGGTGAAGATCGATTTATGCAAATGGAAATTGATTTTATGGATGCAATTAATGGAAAGAAAACTGAAATTAAAATCAATTATGATGCTCAATGTTCGCATTGTCATGGAACTGGAGCAAAAAGCGATCATGATGTAACTACTTGTTCACGTTGTAATGGTACTGGAACTATACGAATACAACAGCGTTCTCCATTTGGAACATTTGTTAATCAATCAACTTGTCCTGATTGTCATGGAACTGGTAAAGTTATTAAAGTAAAATGCCCTCATTGTAAAGGAAATGGATATATTAATAAAAATATTACTGTAGAGTTAAATATACCTGCTGGTATTAACACTCATCAGCAATTAAGAGTGCCTGGAAAAGGACATCGTGGAGCAAATGGTGGACCTAATGGTGATTTATATGTTGAAATTTATGTAAGACCACATAAGCATTTTAAACGTGATGGTAAAAATATTTATATCACTGTTCCTATTTCTGCAGTTGATGCGACATTGGGATGTGAAGTTGATGTGCCTACAGTATATGGTGATGTAACTATGAAAGTGCCTGAAGGTACTCAAAGTGGTACAACATTGAGATTGAAAAACAAGGGTGTTAAAGATCTTAAGGGTTCTACTTTTGGTGATCAATTTGTTAGTGTTGAAGTGAAAATACCAACTAAGCTTTCTAAGGAAGAAAAGGATTTATATTTAAAGCTTAGAAAAGCTTCAAAGAAAGAATCAATCTTTGATTCATTTAAGAAAAGTTTTAAGAAGTAATTGTATGATTACTTCTTTTTTTTTGATGTAAATGATTTTGAATAGTATATATTTTTGATGTTTTTCTATATATTTTTTATGTTTAATAAATGTATTTATGTTTAAATCCACGAATGATTATGATATACTTTTTTTAGAATTTAAGGATTTAAATGAGGTGATTATGATGTGTTGGTTTGTTATTTATGTGGATTACTATTCTGCTCAAAATGCAATTGACATATTAAATAAAAATCAAAATATAAAAGCATTCATTCCAAAAATGGAGAGATGGTATATTAATAAACATAGAAGATATGCACTTATAGAACTTTGTAATAGTCATCTTATCTTTGTAAAAACTAGTGAACAAACTGATATGCAACTTCCTAATATTTATAAAAAATATATGTTAAAGAATGATAATGAGAAATTAATCAATCATCTTTTTTGTAATGATGGTATAGTTCATTGTTCTTATATAATTTTAAATGATCAGAAAATTCAATGTATAAAAGGTCCTTTAATGGGATATGAAGATAGAGTTATACGGATAGATGAATATCATAAGTTAGCAGAATTAGATATAAATATTTTTGGAGAAAACTTAAAAGTGCCTTATCAATATAGTAATGTTAAATAATAAGTCAGTTATAAACTTGACTTTTTTCTATACTTTTATAATGAGAATTGATATAATGAGTTCGGTGATATTATGAAAAAAATATTATGTTTATGTTTGTTGCTATCTATTTGTTATGGGTGTGAATCTAAATATGAGTTATATTCTAAGTCTTTTATTGGACCTTTTGATACTGTTACAAAGTATATGTCTTATAATAATGATGAAAATGAGTTTAATGAACAGTGTGAATATATAGAAGAAAGATTGAATTACTTTGATCAGTTATTTGATAAATATACTTCATATGATGATATGAATAACTTAAAAACAATTAATGATAATGCTGGCAAGAAAGCTATAAAAGTAGATCAGCCACTTATTGATTTGTTAGAATTAAGTATTCAAAGAAATAAAGAAATATCTAATAAAGTTAATATTGCTTTTGGCAGTGTTATTGAAATATGGCATGATTATAGAGAAAAAGCTGAAAGTAATAATGGTATTGGTGATTTACCTACTGATGAACAATTAAAAGAAGCTAGTCAGCATACTGATATTAATAGTGTTCATATTGATAGTGAGGAAAATACAGTATATATTGATGATCCGCTTTTATCATTAGATGTAGGAGCTACTGCTAAAGGATATGCTATTGAACAAGTTAAACAGGAATTAATAGAGCAAGGTGTAGATAATTTTTTATTGAGTGGTGGAGGAAATGTTGCCAGTTATGGTGAAAGAAAAGTTATTAAAGAAGGAGATTTCTATTTAGATGAATGCCAGGAAAAGTTTTGTGTTGGTATTGAATCTCCTAAAGATGGTAATTTTTCTGTGAAGGCTACTGATGAAGATCCTGATAATGAAGCTATACTTGTTGTTCAAGGTGAGTCTATTGTTACAAGTGGTGATTATCAAAGATTTTATGAAGATATTAATGGAGTGAGATATCATCATTTAATTGATCCTGATACATTATATCCTGCCGTATATTTTAGAAGTGTAAGTATTATTACAGAAGATAGTGGATATGCAGATTTTTTAAGCTCTGCGTTGTTTTTGATGGATTATGAGGATGGATTGGAATTGATTAATTCTTTAGATGATGTTGAGGCTATCTGGTTATTAGAAGATGGTAAAATTAGAATGTCTGATGGGTTGAATGATAATGATTCAGTTTATGTTATTGAAAAGGATAGGTTAGAATAGGGAGGTATTAGCATGAAAATGAATTATAAAACAAAAGGAACATGTGCATCAAATATTATGGTTGATGTTAATGATGATGGTATTATTGAAGATGTAAGATTTGTTGGAGGATGTTCTGGAAATACTCAGGGAGTTGCTGCTTTGGTAAGAGGAATGAAAGCTGATGATGCAATTGAAAGATTAGAGGGAATAAGATGTGGATTTAAGCCAACATCATGTCCAGATCAATTAGCAAAAGCATTGAAAGAAATGAAACAGAAGTAAAATATTAAATATGAAAATAGATCGTAAATTTTTAAAACAGTTATGGAATAATGAAAAAGTATTATGTCCTAAATGTAATAAAGAATACTTAATTCCATTGCATGGAAAGAAAAAGGACAATGATGATTGGAAATGTCCAAACTGTAAAGAGATATATAGAACTATAAATTTATTTAATCGATTATTAAAAAATGAAGAGTAGTATATAAAAAACAGCTCGTTGAGCTGTTTTGTTTTACTATTCTTCTTCACCATCATCATAATTGGCAACATTATGGAATACTTCATCAACATCATCACAATCATTTAATAAATTCATTAAACGTTCAAACATAGCCATATCTTCACCTTCAAGTTCAACAGTATCTTGAGGTGTTGTTGTGATTTCATCAATTTCATATTCAACATCTGGATTAACTGCTTCTAATGCAGTTTTAATGTTGTTTAAATCAGTAGGTTCTCCAATGACTTTAACATTACCATTTTCTAAAGTTGTAATATCTTTAGCATCTACTTCTCCCATAACCAATGCTTCAAGCACTTCTTCTTCATTCATACCTTTTAATACAACAGTACTTTCAATATTATATTGATAAGAAACTGAACCCTCAGCACCTAATTTAGATTTTGCTTTAGTGAAAGCAGGACGTACTTGAGAAATTGTACGATTAATATTATTAGTTAAACATTTAACAATCAAAGTAGAGTTTCCTGGTCCAAATCCTTCAAACTGTAAAGGATCATAATTTTCAGTCGCTCCAGATTTTACTTTATCAATAGCTCTTTTAATAACATCAGCAGGTACTTGTTCTTTTTTAGCTTTTTCTACTAATTTTCTTAAAGCTAAGTTTCCATCTAATTCAGCCCCACCTGATTTAGCTAATAAATAGATTTCTTTTCCATAACGTGAATATAATTTAGCCTTCTTTGCAGCAGTTTTTGCCATTGCGGCTTTACGCACTTCATGTGCTCTACCCATAAATGAATTCCTCCTTTTGAATACTAGCTTATTATATACATTTTCTAGATATATTTCAATAAAAAGCGATAATTTCTTTATAACTTCAATGTTGCTATTAATGAATATATGGCTATGAATAAAATATCAATAATCTGAAAAATACATCATTTTACAAAATATATTCATTATAATGATGAATATAAATCGAAAAGGTAGACACAAGATATATGTGATAGATTGGAACATGAGAAATACGAAGAGTTACTGAAGGAATATAAAGATATGAAAGTTTCAGTAGGAATCATGAATTTATATCAGTATATCTATAATAGCAGAAATAATATAGATT
>CAZWZD010000142.1:0-4879 GCA_964638235.1 uncultured Erysipelotrichales bacterium | reverse complement strand
CATCTTCTAATGTTAATGGTTCAAAATATAATTTATCAGAAGTATCATAATCAGTAGAAACAGTTTCTGGATTACAATTTACAATAATTGTTTCAAAACCTAATTCTTTTAAAGCTAAAGCAGCATGTACACAACAATAATCAAATTCAATTCCCTGTCCAATTCTATTAGGTCCTCCACCTAAAATCATAATCTTTTGTCTATCACTTGAAGGTGATTGATCTACAGCATTATATGTAGAATAATAGTATGCACTATCTTTAGTACCTGATACATGAACTCCTTCCCATGCTTGAGTAATACCATTTTCTATTCTTTGTTTTCTAATAGATTCTTCTTTTATATCTAATATTTGACTTAAATATTTATCACTAAATCCATCTAATTTGGCTTGTTTTAAAACATCTGTAGGTAATTCTTTATTCTTATATTCTAAAATATGATTTTCTTCTTCAACTAATTCTTTCATTTGTTCAATGAAATAATGTTTAATCTTTGTTAAATTATACAATTCATCAACTGTTGCACCTTTTCTCAATGCTTCATACATAATAAATTGTCTTTCACTTGTAGGATCAATCAATAAAGCTAATAATTCTTCTTTGCTTAATTCATTAAAATTCTTTGCATAACCCAAACCATAACGTCCCGTTTCTAAAGATCTAATAGCTTTTTGGAAAGCTTCTTTATAAGTCTTACCAATGCTCATAACTTCTCCAACAGCTTTCATTTGTGTTCCTAATTTATCCTGAGCACCTTTAAACTTTTCAAAAGCCCATCTTGCAAACTTAATAACAACATATTCACCATCAGGAACATATTTATCTAAAGTTCCATATTTACCACATTCAATTTCATCCAATGTTAAACCAGCTGCTAACATAGCAGAAATCAATGCTATTGGAAAACCTGTTGCTTTAGATGCTAAAGCAGAAGAACGTGATGTTCTTGGATTGATTTCAATAACCACGATTCTATCACTTACTGGATCATGAGCAAATTGTACATTTGTTCCACCAATAACTTGTACACCTTCAACAATCTTAAAAGCCTGCTCTTTCAATCTATCTTGTACTTCTTGAGAAATTGTCAACATTGGAGCACTGCAAAATGAATCTCCAGTATGAACTCCCATAGGATCAATGTTTTCAATAAAACACACTGTGATCATATTGTTTTTAGCATCTCTTACAACTTCTACTTCTAATTCTTCCCATCCTAAGATAGATTCTTCTATCAAACACTGATGAACTAAACTTGCTTGTAGCCCTCTCGCAACTATAGTCTTTAACTCTTCAACATTATAAACAAGTCCTCCACCTGCTCCTCCCATAGTATAAGCAGGTCTAACAACAACTGGATAACCTAACTTTTCAGCAATCGTCAAAGCATCTTCTACAGAATTTGCAATTTCACTTCTTGCCATTTCAATTCCAAGTCTATTCATCTCTTTTTTGAATTCTAAACGGTCTTCTCCTCTTTCAATAGCATCCACCTGTACTCCTAATACTTTAACACCATATTGTTCTAATATACCTTCTTTATATAATTGAGCACATAAGTTTAAAGCAGATTGTCCACCTAAATTAGGTAACAAAGCATCTGGTCTTTCCTTATCGATTATTTGAGTTAATCTTTCAATGTTTAATGGTTCAATATATGTAACATCAGCAGTTTCTGGATCAGTCATAATTGTTGCTGGATTGGAATTGACAAGAACAATTCTATATCCTAAACTTCTTAATGCTTTACAAGCCTGAGTTCCAGAATAATCAAATTCACATGCTTGACCAATAATAATTGGTCCTGAACCAATAACTAAAACAGTATCAATATCGTTTCTTTTTGGCATATTTGCTCCTCCTTTTCATAAAAAAACATATCAAATAAAAATGATATGTCTAAAAAGAGGAAAACAGTGTCAGAAAAAAATCATTGACTTTAACTTTCACCATTTTCCTCACCTCTTCTTTATTCTCATCTAGTATAAAAGAAATCATATAAATAATCAATATATTTTTTTGCGAAAGGTACTAAAAAATCTTAGCTACCAAACAAATATCTTTACAATAATAATTTCTTAATTATTCTTCACCATTCCAACAATATGTACATAATTTACATGAATCTAATCCTATCGAAGCAATCATATCATCTAATCTATGATATCTTAATGATGTGAATTTTAACCTTTTACAAATTTCATCAAGCATTCTTTGATATTCATCACTATCAGGATCTGCATATTTTTTCAAAGTTTCTTCACTAACATTTTCTCCTTCAAATTCTTGAATAATTCTTCTTGTAATTAAATCCAAATCTGAATTTGATCTTGAGAAGTTCAAATACTTACAACCAAATAATAATGGTGGACATGCAGGTCTAACATGCACTTCTTTTGCTCCTGAATCATATAAAAATTCTGTTGTTTCTCGAAGTTGAGTTCCTCTAACTATTGAATCATCTATTAATAATAAACTTTTATCTTTAATTAAATCAGCTACAGGTATTAATTTCATCTTTGCTATTAAATTTCTCTGTTGCTGATGTGTTGGCATAAATGATCTAGGCCATGTTGGTGTATACTTTATAAATGGTCGCATAAATGGATAACCAGACTCATTAGCATATCCAACTGCATGAGCAGTTCCTGAATCAGGAACACCAGCAACACTATCAGGAACAACATGATCACGTTTAGCCAACATCTGCCCACATTTATATCTCATAACCTCAACATTAACACCTTCATACGTTGATGTAGGATAACCGTAATATACCCACAAAAATGAACAAATCTTCATTTTATCCGTTGCTTTCTGCTTCGTTTCTATACCATCACTTGTCATATATACAATTTCTGCAGGTCCTAAATCCTTAACATGATGATATCCTAAATTTAAAAAAGCACTGCTTTCGAAAGTTGCACAATAAGCATTATTTTTTTTACCAATAATTACAGGAGTTCTCCCATACTTATCTCTAGCACAATATATTCCTTCAGGTGTCAATAACAAAATACTCATTGAACCTTTAACTTTATCTTGAGCATTTTTTATTCCTTCAACAATACTATCTTTTTGATTAATTAAAGCAGCAACCAATTCAGTAGGATTAATAACTCCTCCACTCATTTCCAAAAAATGACTTGTTCCATTTTCAAAACATTCATTCTTCAATTGTTCTAGATTATTGACTTTACCGACAGTAGTAATCGCAAAAGAACCCAAATGAGAATTAACTAACAAAGGTTGTGCTTCGTTATCAGAAATACATCCAATACCTAATTTTCCTTCAAATTCATCTAAATCACTATCAAACTTAGTTCTAAAAGGTGAATTTTCAATATTATGAATCGAACGATTAAATCCATTCTCTCCATAAACTGCCATCCCACCACGTCTAGTACCTAAATGAGAATGATAATCTACTCCAAAAAACAAATCCATTACACATTGCTCCTTAGAAGCAACTCCAAAAAATCCGCTCATTTTACTCTCCTCTTTTATAACTTTTTGACGTTACTACTTTAACATTTTTATTCATATAAGTCTATGCTTTTTAAATATAATTCTTGTGAAAAAATAATTTTTAAAAGTATTTATCATTATATTATATCCACTATTCATTTATTAAATATGATATAATATAGATACAGGTGGTGATATTGTGGGAATATATTTAAGTCCAAGTAATATAGCATTTTTTTGAATGTATAACAGTGATATATATGTAGATCACAGTTTATTAATTGAAAAAAATAACAATGTTGTTAATAAAGATAATAATAAACTATGTGTATCAAGACCTAGAAGATTTGGGAAAAGTAGAGATGCGAATATGTTAGTTGCATATTATTCCAAAGGCTGTGATTCATCAGATATATTTGATAACTTGATAATTAGTAAAACAGATAATTATAAAGAACATTTAAACAAACATAATGTTATTCATTTGAATATGCAAAAGTTTTTATCTCACACAAAAGATATCTTTGAATTTATTGATTATTTAACATCCAGTGTTCTAGATGAACTGTTAGAAATCTATGAAGTGAGAATTGGAAAATATGTATTCTTGGCAGATATATTAGATAAAATACATTCTAAATATAACGTATGTTTTATCTTTATCATAGATGAATGGGATTGTATATTTAGGGAATACAAAAAAGATGAAGATGCTCAAGAGAAATATTTAGATTTTTTAAGAGATTTACTTAAAGATCAATCGTATGTAGAACTAATCTATATGACAGGAATACTGCCAATCAAGAAATTTGGAAGCCATAGTGCTTTAAATATGTTTAAAGAAATATCAATGCTTAACCCAACACCAATAGAGGAGTTTATGGGATTTACTGAAAAAGAGGTCAAAGACTTATGCATCAAATACAATATGAACTTTAATACTATGAAAGAATGGTATGATGGCTATATAATGGGAAATGGTATGTCAGTTTATAACCATAGATCAGTAGTTTATGCATTGATGGATAGAAAGTATGAAAACCATTGGACAAGTACCGAAACTTATGGAACACTACAAATTTATATTGATATGAACTTTGACGGCTTAAAAGATGATATTATTAAACTTCTTGCAGGAGAAAATATATATGTTAATAATGAAAAATTTCAAAACGATATGACAACATTCAAATCAAAAGATGATGTCTTAACTCTTCTTGTCCATTTAGGATATCTAGGATATGACAGTGTTAATAAGAAAGTTTATATACCAAACAAAGAAGTCACAAGTGCATTTATCAATTCAATAGAAGATTCCAACTGGGAGAATACAACCAAAGCATTGTTGAATAGCCAAGAATTGCTAGAAGCAACATGGAATGAAGATGAAGAAGCAGTAGCTAAATATA
>CAZWZD010000141.1:0-4916 GCA_964638235.1 uncultured Erysipelotrichales bacterium | reverse complement strand
TACTTTGCCCAAGGAAAAAGGTTTATTCTTTTTTGAAGCTCTGATTTTGTAATATTTTCACCATTCAGCAATGAAAATACAGTATGATTTGGTAAAACCATATGTGATTAATATGCTATTCCTTCTTTTTGATATTGTACAGCCAAAATAGAACATATTTTTTTAACTAATAGATAATCTTCTGTTTCAAAATGAATATTATTTTCAAAAGCAATCAGCATCATAACATCAGCAGCATTAACTTTAATAGATGATACTAAAATATTTTCATAGTTTTTAAGTGAAATAAGCGTAGATAAATATTCACGTTTTATTAGATTTGCATAAATGTGATTATTTTTAATTTGATCAATATAATCTTCAATTAGAAAACTATTATCTCTTTCATACAATTTATATTTATTATTGATAGAAGGTGATTCATCAATAATTTTAAATCCCATATCTATTATCATAACAGGACGCTCTAAAATATTTTCAATAGATAGCATAATTTCAGACATAGTTGCATTTTGAAATACACCATTAATAAGAGGTTCAAGTCGAAGATAGTGTTCAAGATTTAAATTTTCAGTAAGATTATTTTTATTTGTTTCCATAATTTCTCCTAAATTAATATTATGATTAGATTATAGTCTAATGGAAAAGTGAAAGCAATGGAAAAATTGATTTTTGCGTTCATTGTGAGCATATATTAGGAAATGATATAATTTATATATGAAAGGAATATTTTGAAATGGAAAAAGGAAAATATTTAAAGTTTTTATCTTCAGTAACTTTTCCAAAGACGGAAAATATAATTAGTTTAGATAAGAATGATAATATTCAATTGGGTGATGAGATAAAAAGAATAAAAACGGCGTGTTGTGCCTGTATTTCTAACTGTTCTGTTATAGCAACAGTAAAAAAATGGACGAGTTATTCATATTGAAGGAAATCCAGAAGATCCAATGAGTAAAGGTCATATGTGTGCTAAAGGATTATCAGGAATACAGTCACTTTATAATCCAAATCGTAATAAATATCCAATGATACGAGTTGGTGAAAGAGGTTCAGGAAAATGGAAGAGAATTTCTTGGGATGAAGCATTAGATCTTATTTCTGATAAGCTTATTGAAGCAAAAAGAGAATTTGGAGCAGAAACAGTTTTAGGATCTACAGGTGGTGGAGGAAATCCAGAATTCTGGTCAATTGCTAGATTTTGTCATATTTTTGGAACACCAAACTGGTTTGAACCAGGCTGTGCACAATGCTATCTTCCAAGAATGTGTACATATGCTATGATGTATGGTGGAAATGATCCAAGTATTGCAGATTCAAATGCACATGAAATCTATTATGAGGATAGCAAAATGAAATGCCTTGTGCTTTGGGGAGCAGGACCATCATATTCAAGCCCAGCAATGGGAGGAGCAGCAGTTGCTGCACTACGTGCAAGAGGAGTAAAAACTGTTGTTATTGATCCAAGAATGACACTAGATGCTGCGAAAGCAACAGTATGGTTACCAATAAGACCGGGATCTGATGTTGCTTTAGGATTAGCATGGATTAAATATATTATTGATAATGATTTGTATAATCATGATTTTACATTGAAATGGACAAATTTGCCATATTTGGTAAATACACAAACAAATTTATTATGGCGTTTTAAACAAGGTACTGATGGCAATCCAGATACATTTATGGTATGGGATAAAAAGACAAATAGTGCTAGAGAACTTGTTTATCCATGGAATGATGAATATGATGTGGAATTAGATGCTGAATGTGAAATTGATGGAGTTGTTTATAAATCAGGCTTTAGACTATTAAAAGAAAGAGTTGAAGAATGGACTCTTGAAAAAGCAGCAGAAACATGTTGGTTAGATAGAGATAAAATTGAAGAAGCAATTAGAGTTTATGTAGAAAATTCTCCAGCAGGAATTTGTATTGGAGTAGCAACTGATCAATCTCCTAATTCTTCACAAGCACCACAATGTACTTGTATACTTGATGGTTTGATGGGAAATGTTGAACAACCTGGTTCTCTATTACAAAGATTTGGAAATTCAGGAGTATTTAAAGTTGGTTATATAGTACCTCCTGCACCTACAAAAATTTCACAAGAACAGTTTGATAAAAGATTAGGAAATATACCTCATAAAGGATTAAATTTCTGGATGGCTGCTCACGCACCTACAATTTTAAATGCAATGGAAACTGGAGAACCATATCCAATTAAAGTTTGGTTAGAACGTTCAGGAAATAAACTTGTTAATGTTGCAGATGGAAAACGTTGGGCAAAAGCGAGCAAAAATGTACCATTTATTGTACATATGTATATGTATCCTACATCATTTTCAGCATATGCAGATGTTCTTTTACCAACAGAAGAATGGCTTGAAACAGATATGATTCAGGAATCATGTAATAAATTAATTATTCGACAAGCAGCTACTCATTTATGGGAAACATTTGATGAAACTTTAATCTGGTCTATGATAGCTAAACGTTGTGCTGAAAAAGGTGATGTTGAATGTCAAAAGGCTTTTGATGAAGAATATATGGGAGATGATTTTCCATATTGGGATAGTGTGCCAGAATTGTTAGATAGAATACTTGCGAGTGCAAATACGAATTGGGAAGAATTTAAAAAAGTTGCACCAATTGAATATATGTCAGAAGAACAGTTTAGAAATTATTATGCTTACTTAAAAGAAGATCCTTCAATTAAGAAAGTTGCAGGATTTAATACCCAGTCAAGAAAAGTAGAATTATATTTAGAAAGTTTAATTACATTAGGAAGAACAGGTATGCCTTTTGCTGCATATCCAGTGGCACCAGTTGAAAAAGACTATGATCCATTACCTTACTATTTAGAACCATATGAAAGTCCATTAGGAGAATTAGGAAAAGAATATCCTCTTGTTATGACAAATGGACGTTTACCTATGTTCCATCATTCTACTTTACGTAATAGTGCGTATACTAGAGAAATGTTTCCAGCACCAGAAGTATGGATACATCCTACTGCTGCCAAAAAATATGGTATTGAAGATAATATGTGGGTATGGGTAGAATCACAACGTGGAAGAGTTCGTGGTGTATCACATATTACTACTGGAATAAATCCAGGAGCAGTGTATATGGAACGTTATTGGAATCCTGAAAATATTAATAAGGAAACACATGGCTGGCAGGAAATGAATGTTTCAGTGCTTGCTCGTTCAAAATCACCTTATAATGATGTGTTTGGAACTTATACTTTGAGAGGATATCTTGTTAAAATGTATCCAGCACCAGAAGGAGCACCTGAAGGAGTATGGCTAAATCCAAAGGACTTCAAACCATTCCTTGCTACAGCGGTTGATTCAACACCAGATATATCTAAGGAGGGTAAAAAGTAATGAAAAAGATTGCATTTGTAGTAGAAGTAGATAGATGTATTGGCTGTAAAGGTTGCCATGTTTCTTGTAAAACTTGTAATGGAGTAGCATTAGGTACAGATAGAATTAGAGTTAAAACTGTTGGACCTACTGGAGAATATCCAAATATCGAAATGTATTTTTTACCTGCAATGTGTCAACAATGCGAAAACCCTTCTTGTGTAGAAGTTTGTCCAACTAGAGCTTGTTATGTAAATGAAGAAGATGGATGTATATTGATTGATCAAGAGCTTTGTATTGGTTGTAAGAGTTGTTATAATGCTTGTCCTTATAAAGTAAACACATTTAATGAAGAATTTCATGTTATGGATAAATGCACAATGTGTATTGAACGCCGTAAAGATGGTTTAAAGCCTGCATGTGTACAAAATTGTTGTGGTGAAGCTCTTCATGTAGGTGATATTTGTGATCCTACAAGTGAAGTTTCAAGGTTGATAGAAGAAGCAGGAGAAGATCATGTTTTTACGCTTCGTGATTTTGGAAATAAACCAGTTACACGTTATATATTAAAAAATGATAAATGGCAGGATATTCTTCCACAAGATTGTCTTGAAGTAAGGAAAGGTAAAAAGTATGACAAATAATGATATGCAATTGAAAGATGCAAGAATAAGTTATTATAAGTTTTTATCACGCATATATTCTACAGAATTAACAACAGAAATGCTTAAAGTTCTTACAATGATGGATACTAGTGCTGAGATGGATAATGCTTCTATAAAACAAGGTTTAGAACGTTTAAAAAAATTTATAAATGATATTCCTAGCTTAGATGAATTTGCAGCAGATTATGCAAAAATATTTTTAGCAGCAGGAGAAGCAAAAGGAAATGCGGCTTTTCCATATGAATCAGTATATACTAGTAAAGAGAAGCTTTTAATGCAAGAGGCTTGGGAACAAGTTAAAAAATTATATGTATCAAAAGGAATAGCATTAAAGAATGCTTCTGCAGATATTAAAGAAGATCATATCTCTTTTGAATTAATATATATGGCATATCTTATTGAAAACAATTCTGATGATGAAGCATATACTTTTTTAAATGAACATCTCCTTAATTGGATTGAAAACTTTGTAAAGGATATTGAAAAATATGCTATGTACGATATTTATCCAGCAATAGGAAGATTGACATTAGGATTTTTAGAAATAGAAAAGGAATACTTACAAAATAAAACAGAAATAGAAAATGAAATTATAAAATCAAAAAGTTATACATTATCTCACCCAGAAATAAATAAAGTTATTGAACAATGGAAAAAAGAATATCGTATATTTGCTCCTAAATTACAATCAGCAAATGGAAATATAAGATATGGTGAAATATCTTCTATAACAGATATTTATAATGATCAGACATCTCATTTTTCTGCTAAAGAAGTTTATTATCCAATCATGCAAACAATGTTTTATTTTAATGAAAATGATGTTGTTGAAAGCAAATTAAAAGATGATAGAGATATTATACTTTTCCTTCATCCATGTGAT
>CAZWZD010000140.1:0-4974 GCA_964638235.1 uncultured Erysipelotrichales bacterium | reverse complement strand
ACATCATAGTCAACTGACTCAAATCAATCAAAAATGAACTGCGAAACTTGAGTTATTAATCTTATGAAATAAATCAATAATATTTTTTATACTCCAGCAAATACTTCAATATTAACGAAATTCACAAACAGCAATTCTAATACATACACAATAATATTATGAAAAAGCAGCTTCCTCTTTACATTTGAATAGTTTGAATCGCTATACAGCCAGGTCCACCTTGAGCAATAAACACAGGTGATAATTCTAAAATTTCAATTGCAATATTTGCAAAAGATTTCTTTAATTGATTAACCACATCTTCAGCCAATTTTAAAGCTCCTGCATGAGAAACATAAATACGATACGTTTCATCAATATTCATAGATTTATAACATTTAATGACTTCAGATACTGCTGCTTTCATTGTTTTCTTTATTGCAAATTTCTCTAATCTTCTTCCATCATTAGTCTGTACCATAATAGGTACAATTTTTAACATACCACCAACCTTAGCAGCCAATGGAGTTAATCTTCCTCCTCGCTTTAAAAAATCAAAATCATGAGGAATTAAAAAAGACTTTGAAGTAGCAATACTTTTATGCAATTCCTGCATAATCGTATCTAAATCTTTTCCCTGCTCTTTTAATTTCATCGCTTTATCAACCAAATATCTATGAGGACCACATAAAGTCAAAGTATTAATAATATGAATATCTTTATTATTTTCAACACTTTCTCTAGCAGACAAAGTACTTTGATAAGTACCTGATAATCCATCAGCCATAGTCAAAACTAATAACTCTTCTTTTTCCCTTTCAAACACTTCTATTGTTTTACCAATAGCTGGTTGTGAGGAACTAGGAATTGAACCATCACTTATCAATTCTAAGAACTGCTCACTATTAATATCTACATATTCTGTATATGTCTTTTTATTAACGATAACATTTAATGGTAAGACAATAAAACCATGTTTTTCTCCATATTCTGGAGTATATAATGCTGATGTATCAGTCACAATTTTCATACAAATTTCTCCTTCTATTCATATAAATACAATATCAAATATGTCAATCATTGTCAATATATCTAGTTTTAAAAACTAGATTATTTGTTTTATAAATCTAGTTTTGACTTTTCTCAATAACAGTGGTATATTTACAAAAAGGAGATTATTATGATTAACACATTTCACTTACCAAGATGGGAAGAATTACCAACATTTCCATTATATATAGATCAAGTTGTTTATTACATTGAAAACAATTTACAAATATTATCATTCAATAATGAAAAAATCATTACAAATTCAATGATTAATAATTATGTTAAACATGGAATTGTTAAACCACCTGTAAAAAAGAAATATGAACGCATACATCTAGCTTACTTTATTGTTGTTTGTATACTAAAAAAATCTTACTCTCTAGATGAAATATCAAAACTTATACAAGTGCAAATCAAAGATTTTCCTACTGATCAATCTTATAATTATTTCTGTGATGAAATCGAAGCATGCATAACAAGTATACTCAATAAAAAAGAAGTAGTTCATACTCCTTCATTATCAGATAACAAAGAAATAGTTTATCTACTTCACAGTACTGTTTTATCAGTTACTCATAAAATATATGTTCAATATTTTTTAAACCAGCAAGATAATTAAATATCTTGTTTTTAGCTATCTTCAATAACACCCATCAATTCCAAAATTCTATTTAAATCCTGAGTATCATTATATTTAATAGTAATAGACTTATCTTCAACTTTAATTTTAGTTCTATATTTCTTTCTAAGTAAACTTTCTACATATTTATATTCTTTAGGTTTTTCAGATTTAGGTTTATTTCGTCTTGCTTCCTGCAATTTTATCCCTTTAACAATATCCTCCACTTGTCTAACCGAAAGCCCTTCATCAATAGCCTTTTTAGCAATCATTAAAGCCTTTTTCTCATCAATAGTAATTAATGGTTTTATATGTCCCATCGTTAAAGTTCCATTTAAAATATAATCCTGTAACTGCTGTGGTATCTTTAACAATCTTACAGTATTAGCAATATGAGCTCTTGATTTTCCTACTCTTTTAGATAATTCTTCTTGAGTTAGATTTAACTTTTCCATCAGTGTTGCATAAGCTTTAGCCTCTTCAACTGCATTTAAATCCTCTCTTTGAATATTTTCCAATAAAGCAATTTCCATCATCTGATCATCAGTAAAATCAACTAAAATAGCTGGTACTTCTGATAATCCTACCATAGAAGCAGCTCTAAATCTTCTTTCACCAGCAACTATTTCATATCCCTGAATAGATTTTTTTAATATCAATGGCTGAAATATACCATTAACTTTGATAGATTGAGCCAATTCATCTAGTTTCTGCTGATCAAATACTTTCCTTGGCTGATATGGATTTGGTCTAATTTCTTGAATAGGAACCATAGTTTGAGAAGTTTGGGGTGCTTTCTTTTCAATAGCATCAATCATTGATTGAAGATCAGCACCAGTTGAACCATCATTAAAAATCGCTTCTAATCCTTTTCCTAGCTTTTTCTTACCTGCCATTTCTTCTCACCACTTCCTTTGCAAATCTTGCATAAGCTTTAGCTCCTTCAGAACGCTGATCATAATCAAAAATACTTAATCCTTCAGATGGTGCTTCTGATAATTTAATATTTCTAGGTATAACAGTATCATAAACCTTTTCTTTAAAATATTTTCTAACTTCCTGAGAAACTTCTGTACCTAAATTTGTACGAGAATCAAGCATAGTCAACAATACTCCCTCAATTGTTAAATCCTCATTAAATACACTTTGAGTCAATAATATTGTATTTAATAATTGAGTTAACCCTTCCAATGCATAATATTCGCACTGTACAGGAATTAAAACCGAATCAGCTGCAGTCAAAGCATTCGTATTTAACAAGCCTAATGCCGGAGGACAATCTATTATAATATAATCATATAATTCTTTCACATTCTTTAACGAATTTTTCAACCTTTGTTCTCTTCCTGATTGGACTTGTGATAACTGTATTTCTACTCCAGCTAAATCAATACTTGCTGGAGCTACATCCAAATTATTTATAGAACTATGTTTTATTATCTTATCAATAGTAACTTGATCAACAATAACATCATATGTCGTAAGCTCTAAATTAGAGCGATCTATACCAATTCCCTGTGTAGCATTAGCTTGAGGATCAATATCAATTAATAAAACCCTTTTATTCATATAAGCTAATGCAGCACATAAATTAATACTAGTTGTTGTTTTACCAACCCCACCTTTTTGATTTGTAACTGCAATGATCCTTACCATATTTTTATTCACTCCTTACATGCTAAACTATTCTATCATATTTTTTATAACTTCTCACCTATTTTTTCACCTAATAGAACTCTCGTTTCCCAATTATTCAACGAATGAGCTACAATATCCTCATCAATTACAACTTTATCCTTTTCAAATAATAAAACAATCGTAGAACCACCAAATTCAAAATATCCTTTTTCTTCCCCTTTTACAAAACATTGTTTATGGTGATTTACAATTTTACCTACCATCATAGCTCCTACTTCCATAAAAATAACATTTCCAAAGTTTTCACTTGCAAGAAGTGAGTAAGCTCTACTATTTTGTTTATATATTGGATAATAATCATTAGCGATAGGATTAACTGTATGAAAAATACCAGGAATATATTTATAACAAAGAGATCTTCCAGAATCAAAATAACTATAGCGATGATAATCATCTACAGTCAATCTAAAAATCAAACATACACCATCTCTATATTGCTTTGCTAGAATAGAATCCTCTAGCAATTCTTCTAATGAATATATGCTATCTTTAATACACAATTTTAAATCATCAGTTATTTTATAATAACTAAGCTTACTATCAGCAGGAGCAATCAAATGATTAATATTCATATCAATTGCTCTTTTATTCTTCTTTATTTTTCTTGTAAAAAATTCATTGTACGATTTAAAATCTTTTTCTTCATACTGGCTCATATCAATATGATTATTCTCTATAAAAGAACAAATCTGCTTTTTTGAAAAAGAACTATTCATATAAAAACCACCCATATGAGTAATAAAAGGAAGTGTTAAAACCTTTAACACACTCCTTCCAATAACATGACCATATAAATGCTTAAGTAATTCATTTTGACTTTGATTAGCAACTATCTCATTACCTTTTCTATCAACAATCTTCATTATAACAATACCATTCCTATTCCTATAAGAAAACCAATAACTCCCATTATCAAAATACCCTTTAATCCAGGTTTAGGAACCTTAAAATCAATAATAAAAGCCATTGCAACAAATAGCATAACAATTCCATATGTATTTTGCACAACTGTAAGACTTAACCAATGTCTTAATAAATAGATAAAAGGAAAAATTAAACAAGACATTGTTACTGGCAATCCTTGATAAAATTTTCTTTTTTCATTAGTTTTCTGCTGTCGCATTTCTTCTACAACATTAAAATAACCCAATCGACTAACAGCAAATATTGCATATAAAGCAAATATAATAAACCATACTACATCCTTTAGCCCTATACAATAACCTAAAATCGCTGGATAAACACCAAAACTAATCACATCAACTAGAGAATCAATCTGTATTCCAAATTTTTTCTCCTCATCAGTCCTATCTTTTTTGCTTCTTGCTACTATACCATCAAACGAATCAAATAATCCACAAGCCAATAAGCAAATAAAAGCATAACTAAACTTCTCATGAAAAGCTAAATGTGTACCAAATAAAGCACTTAATAAACTTAAATATGTTAATATAACTGTGTAATTATAATATCCAATCATAATAATCTCCCAAACTTATTTTAATTCGAACTCATTATAGCATAACTTTTCCCTTTTTTATAGAATTATGTAAAAAAAAGAATGACTATAAAATCAATGTCATTAACTTAAGAAGTTTGACAAAACGAAAAGATTAAGATATGTCATG
>CAZWZD010000139.1:0-4996 GCA_964638235.1 uncultured Erysipelotrichales bacterium | reverse complement strand
TTATTATGAATTGTTAATTTTTGTCTTGACAAAAGTCACTTCATAACAGGTATAATAATGATAAAAATAAAAAATCTTTGTAAGAATTTTGGCGATTTGAATGTTTTGGATGATATATCTTTTGAAATAGATGAGGGAGATATTTTTGGTATTATTGGTCAATCTGGAGCTGGTAAGTCTACGTTATTAAGATGTATTAATGGGTTAGAGTCTTATCAAGCTGGATCTATTATTGCTTTGGGGAAAGAGGTTAAAGATTTATCTAAGAAAGATCTACAATTAATGCAAAAAGATATGGGGATGATCTTTCAGAACTTTAACTTATTAAATAGACTAACAGTATATGATAATATAGCATTACCTTTAAGATTCTGGAAACAGAATCCTAAAGATGAAAAAAATAAGAAGAGAATACATGAATTATTAGAATTAGTAGGATTAGAAGATAAAATCAATAGTAAACCTAGAGAATTATCTGGAGGACAGAAACAAAGAGTAGCAATTGCTAGAGCATTAGTTATGAATCCTAAAGTATTATTATGTGATGAAGCAACAAGTGCTCTAGATCCAAAGATTACTCAAGATATATTAACTTTAATACAACAAATCAATAAAGAACTTAATATTACAGTTATAGTTGTAACACATCAAATGGAAGTTATTAAACAAATATGTAATAAAGTTGTCTTTTTAAAGAATGGTAAAATCGTAGCTAGTGGTAAACCAGAAGAATTATTTGTATCATCTAATGATGATATTCAAGACTTTGCTGGGGAAAATTTAGATATATTACCAACTGATGGAGTAAATATAAAATTATTCTTTACTAATTCTAATTCTAAATCTCATAATATTACTTCTTTAGCTAGAAAACTTAATATAGATTTTGATATATGCTCAGGTAAATTAGAAAACTTTAGAGGGCAAATTATGGGAAGTTTGATTATTAATATTAAAGATGAAGATAAAGATCAAGTATTAAAATATATGAAAGACAATCATATAGATTGGGAGGTATTATAATGGCAGATGTACTTATAGAAGCAACTATTGAAACTATATATATGGTTTTAGGTTCTACATTGTTTTCAGTTATATTAGGATTTATTCCAGCCATTGTTTTAACATTAACTGCACCTGATGGATTAAAACCTAATAGAATTGTTTATCAAATATTAGATTTTATAGTGAATACATTTAGAAGTTTTCCATTTATTATATTAATGGTTATAGTTATACCAGTTACAAGAGCTATTGCAGGTAAAGCTATTGGTTCTACTGCTGCTTTGATTCCTTTAACTATTTCTGCTATTCCTTTTGTTGCTAGAGTTATAGAATCAGCACTAAGAAGTGTTGACCCTGGATTAATAGAAGCTGCTAAATCATTTGGAGCTAGTGATTTACAAATCATGTTAAGAGTCTATTTAAAAGAAGCTCTACCTACTATTTTATCAGGAATTACTTTAACTATGATTAGTTTAATTGGTTATAGTGCAATGGGTGGAGCCATTGGTGCTGGTGGTTTAGGAGATGTTGCTATTAGAAAAGGATATCAAGGATATAATTTTCAATATTTAGTAGTAACAAGTATTATTTTAATTATCTTTGTTCAGATTATTCAGACTATTGGAAATTACCTATTTAAGAAATTATCATAATTAAAAAAGAATTGTAATAGACCACCTGACACATATAATGATTAAAGAAATTTAACTTTTTAATAAATACTCCGTTTTTTTAGGGAAAATATATTATATGTCTAAATCATCTGCTCGTGTCAGAAATAGAAATATCAATCTTGCTAGTCGCCTTCATGTTTATAATGCTGTCATTGCTATTGTCAGGTTAGTCTTTTTGCCGAATGTATCTTCCAGGATAATAAGATACCTTTATATAATCTTCATTTAGGTATTTATTTGTATCTAATAGAACTAGTATTTTAGCTGAAAGACTATCCAATTTTACGGGTATTAACCGTAAGACTGCTCAGTTGTTAGCCAGAAAACTTCTATTCCTTATTGTTCCTGATACTAACAGAGGAAATCGTTATCTTGTATAGTTTAGAGCTGATACCATTACATCATAACTCACTGATAATTGATTATGAAGAAGATGAACATCAGATCTGCTGAATCCATAAAGTGATATCAAATCTAATATACTGGGAATCTATCGTGGGATAGCAAAACCTTATTGAGAGAGTTACGTACATGAGTAAAAATGGAGATTCATACATAGACATAACGAAGAGCACTAAAGTAAACAGTCAGGAGATACTATGTTTTAATGTTATCATGATATGCAAGATGAACAAGACACATTTCGCATCTGATTAATTCTTAGTGCGTCTGGTGGTCTATCACCAAAAGAATTATATAGAACTTTAAATAGAGAAAAAATAGATGATATTAGAGGAAAACTAGAACTATTAAATATTAAATATAAATTAAAAGTTAATTTACAAAGATCATTAACTTTAATGAATGCTAAAGATCCTTATAGAGTAAGAAATAGCAATAATACAATAGAATATATTATTTTAGTTGATAAAAAAGATTATGAAAAATCAAAATCAGCATTATAGGAGAATACGGATTGTATTCTCTTTTTTCATTTATTTTCATATTTTGAAAATAAGTATTGACAAGAACACACGGGGGGGGGGATAAAATATATGTAAGTGCTTACATCAATTTACAGAAAGGAGGAAGTGCTAATAATGAAGTGTAAGCATAATGAATTGTTTATAATAAAGGAAGGGAAAAAATAATGAAAATTAAGAAAATTTTAGCTGGAGTTTTGTCTATGGCTATGGTTTTTTCACTAACGAGTGTGTCAGTATCTGCGGCTTCTTCTAGAGTTGAGACATTATTGGCAAACATGACATTACGTGAAAAAATTACTCAAATGTTAATGGTTGACTTTAGATATAGTGCTAGTACAGATACAGCAGGATTTCAAAAAATGAATGATTCTATAGCAGGCATTCTTTCTGAGTATAAGTTTGGTTCAGTAATACTATTTGCGAATAACTTTTCTACTACTGAACAATCTTATCAGCTAACTCAAGATCTTCAAGCTGCAGCGATGAGTGATGGAGGTCTTCCACTTATTATTACATGTGATCAAGAAGGTGGATCAGTAGTACGTTTAGCTACAGGAACTGCATTACCTGGTAATATGGCTATTGGTGCAACTGAAAGTACTGAATATGCTAAAGCTGTTGGTGAAATTACTGGTAGTGAATTAAGTGCTTTGGGAATCAATGCAGACTTAGCACCTGTTGTTGATGTTAATAATAATGCAAATAATCCAGTTATTGGATTACGTTCTTATGGTGAAGATGCTGAACTGGTTGGTCAATTAGCATCTGCATGTATTGAAGGTATGGCTGAATATAATGTTATTGGTACGGCAAAACATTTCCCAGGACATGGAGATACTGATACTGATAGTCATTATGGGTTACCTATCGTTGATAAATCATATGAAGAATTATTAGAAAATGAATTAAAACCTTATGAAGTAGCAATTAGTCAAGGTATTGAAATGATTATGACAGCTCATATTCTATATCCACAATTAGATGATACAACAGTTTTATCTGATAAAACTGGAGAATATGAGTCTTTACCTGCAACAATGTCAAAAGCTATTATTACTGACTTGTTAAAAGATAAAATGGGATTTGATGGTATTGTTACAACTGATGCAATGAACATGACAGCTATTTCTGCTATGTATGATCAAGTACAAGCTGTTAAATTAGCTATTAATGCTGGTGTAGATATGATTTGTATGCCATGTACGATTTATGATTATGATAAAGATAACTTAGAAGATTTAAAAGCTATTATTGATGGTGTTGAAGAAGCAGTGGAATCTGGTGAAATCTTAGAATCACGTATTGATGATGCAGTAACAAGAATTTTAACTGTTAAAGAAAATAGAGGAATATTAGATTACAAAGCAAGTGATTTAACTTTAGAAAATGCTTTGAATACAGTTGGTTGTGAAACTAATAGAACTAAGGAAAGAGAAATTGCTGCAGCTGCAGTAACAGTTATTAGAAATGATAATGATGTATTACCATTAAAACTTACTGAAACTTCTAAAGTATTAATGTTAACTCCATATGATAATGAAACAGGTCAGTTAATTATGGGATGGAATCGTGCTAAAGATGCAGGATTGATTCCAGATGGTGCAGAAGTAGAAGTTATAAGATTTTCTTCTGCTACAACATTAGAAAGTGTAAAAGAGAATATAGATAATGCAAATATAGTACTAGTAGATTCAGAAATATCTAATTCTTCTAGAGCTGCAAAAATGACTTATCAAAACTGGATGTCTAAATTCCCTAATGATGTAGTTAATTATTGTTCTGAAAATGATAAGACTTCTATCATTATGTCAGTTAATTTACCATTTGATGTTCAATTATATCCTAATGCAGATGCTATATTAGCTGTTTATGGAGATAAAGGTTCTTCAGTTGATCCTACAGAGGCATTATTAGGCGGAACAACGACAGATACTGATACTTATGGTCCTAACATTATTGCTGGTATTGAAGTAGTATTTGGTGTATTTAGAGCATCAGGAAAATTACCTGTTAGTATACCATTATTTGATAGTGAGACCGGATCATATGGAAGTACTATACTATATGAAAAAGGTTATGGTTTAACATATGCTTCATTATTAGATGATAGTGAGTTAGTTGAACTTTTGGAAAGTGTAAGTGCACTAAACGAAGATGAATATACAGCATCATCTTGGGAAGACTTAACAAATGCAGTATCAGATGGTTATACAGTTTCTGATAAACTAGCTCCATCATTAACGGAAATTAGCGAAGCTACAAAAGCTGTTCAAACTGCCATTGATAATCTAGTTAAAATAAGTTCATTAAAAGAAACAATAGCTGAAGCAAAAGAATTAAATGAAAGTGATTATACTTCATCATCTTGGAAAGCATTACAAGATGCAATAA
>CAZWZD010000138.1:0-5037 GCA_964638235.1 uncultured Erysipelotrichales bacterium | reverse complement strand
TAACGATTCCATCTATTTCATATGGTAATGTTTCTCTTATAGCTGTCATTTCATTAATGTATTTTATGACTTCCTGAATATTTGAACATACTTTTGTTAGTGGATTGATTTTAAATCCAAGTTTATTAATAAAATCCAATGCTTCTTTATGAGTAGAAATATCAGCATCTAAAGCTAATGGAACATGATATAAAAACGCATCTAACTTTCTTTTTGCAGCAATTGATGAATCTAGCTGTCTAACACTTCCTGCCGCTGCATTTCTTGGATTGGCAAATAATTCTACACCTTCTTTTTTTCTTGCTTCATTTAATTCATTAAAAGATTTCTTTGGCATAAAAATTTCACCACGAACTTCTAAATCATCAGTATAATCAATACTCAATGGAATAGATTTGATCGTTTTTACATTATGAGTAATATCTTCGCCAATTGTTCCATCTCCACGAGTAGCTCCATATAATAAATGCCCATCTTCATAAACTAAAGAAACAGAAAGACCATCAATTTTCAATTCACAAACATATTCAACATGAGTCACTTTTTCATGAACCCTGTTATCAAAAGCAATTAAATCATCTTCATTAAAAGCATTACCCAAAGATAACATCATACGCTGATGTTCAACCTTTTGAAATCCTTCTAAAACTTCTCCTCCAACTCTCTGACTAGGAGAATCAGCAGTAATCCATTCAGGATGTTTGCTTTCAATACTCTGTAATTCCTGCATCAAACGATCATATTCCTGATCGCTTACAGTTGGATTATCTAATACGTAATATTGATAATTGTATTCATTTAATAATTTTTTTATTTCAGTTAATCTCTCAAATGTCATATATAACACTCCATTTCATTTGTTCATTATAACAAAAATAGATATTAAAAGAAATATAAAAGAAAAAAATAATCATTTCTTTACATTTTCACATAAAAAAGTAAGAGTTCAACTCTTACTTATAATCAACCAAATTAATTTGATAAACGATGAATAGCTTTATGTGATGCCATCAATGTTTTAATACCATGTGGAAATGCAAATGCAACATCAATCATACTACCATCAACTTTAACAACAACACCTTTTCCAAAAGCATCATGTTCAATCATATCTCCAACTTCCCAGTCATTAATATGATTATTTCCAACCATTTCTTTGACAGTTGGTGTCATTCTAATAAAATTCTTTGTTTTATATTTTGATGGGTTGCCAATATGTTCCACACTATCTCTTCCTATTTCATCAATAAACCTTGAAGGAATTTTTGGAGATTTAGAAATATAGCTATAACCTTGACTTTCTGTTAGATAAAGTTCTTTTTTAGCACGAGTAAAAGCAACATATGCTAATCTTCTTTCTTCTTCTAATCCATCATCACCATTTTCACTTATTGATCTAAATGAAGGAAATGTATCTTCGCTTAATCCAACTACAAAAACATAATTGAATTCCAAACCTTTTGCCATGTGAATAGACATTAAAGATACGTATTCATCATCGGTTGCTTCATCATTTGATGTATATAAAGCAATATCCTGCAAATAACTTTCAAATGTTGGTGTTTCTGGATGAGTACGCACATAATTAGCAATTGAATTTTGTAATTCTTGTATATTCATAATACGATTATCATCCTGATCTTTCTTTAACATATCCATGTATCCTACATTTTTTAGTAATCTTTCTAAAACTTCTGCTAAAGGTAATTCAGATTTTTTTGCCTTTTCAATACATTGAACAAAAGATTTTAATTCTTTTCTTATTTTAGAAGATAATGTTATATTTTGACTATACGTTGCAATAGCTTCATAACAGCTTATACCATTGTTCAATGCATACAACTGTATTTTTTCTAGTGTTTTTTGTCCAATACCTCTACCTGGAACATTAATTATTCTTTCAAAAGATAAATCATCATTAAATACCATTAATCTTATATAGCTTAAAGCATCTTTTATTTCTTTACGATTAAAGAACTTTAATCCACCAAATATTTTATAATCTATTTGTTTTCTAATCATTACTTGTTCAATTGGTCTAGATAAGTAGTTTGCTCTATAAAGAACTGCAAAATCATGATAATTGACTCCTTCAGTATTTGAAATAATATCTTCTATTTTATTATCAATAAATTCTGCTTCTGCTTCATCATTAAGAGCTGAATAATGAATAATATTGGCTCCTTTTTCTAATTCACAAAACAAATCCTTTTCTAGTCTGTTTTTATTTTTTCTAATTAAATGATTAGAAATATTAAGTATATTTTGGGTAGATCGATAATTTTGATTTAATATGATTGTTTTAGTATCTTCATAATCTTTATCAAAATTTAAAATATAATTAACATCACTCCCTCTAAATGAATAAATTGTCTGATCGGGATCTCCAACAACACATAAGATAGAGTTAGATGATAAATATTGAATTAGTCTATAATCAATTTCTCCTACATCCTGAAATTCATCAACATGAATAAATTGATATTTTCTTTGCCATTTATTTAATATTTCAGGAAAATTTTCAAACAATTCTATTGTTTTTAATAATAAATCATCAAAATCCAACATAAAATGTTCTTCTTTATATTTTTCATATTCTTTATATGCAAGTGCTTTGATACATTCAGCAGTATTTTCTTGGGCATATTTATAAGCTTTTTTTGGAGATATAAAAGCATTTTTACAGCTAGAAATATAATTTATACAGCTTTTAACATTAATAATTTGTTTATCGTTTTGAATATCTTTAAGAATTTTCTTTAATAAAGATTTTTGATCCTCTTCATCCATGATAATAAAATGAGAAGGATATCCCAAAGCATTGATATTTGTTCTTAAGATACGAACACATAAAGAGTGAATTGTACATATAGTTGAACCAAATGCATCAACACCTAATATTTTTTCTACTCTTTCTTTCATTTCATTAGCTGCTTTATTTGTAAATGTAATAGCTAAAATAGAGCGTGGATCAATTCCAACTTCTTCAATAAGATAAGCAATACGATATGTTAATACTCTTGTTTTTACACTTCCTGCTCCAGCAATAATTCTAAGATGAGAATCTAAATACATAGCAGCTTCTGCCTGTTTATCATTTAATACACTATATAAATTCATACAACTACCCTCCTTAAGTAATAAAGAGATAAGAAATTATTCTTATCTTCTTTTCTTTTTCTTATGTCTTACTTTTTTCCTGTTTGGATTAAAGTTATTATTGTTTTTTGGACGTGATACTGGCATTCCAGTATTTGGATCTATATTGCTGAATTTCTTCATCATTTCTTTAGATTGTTCAAATTGTTTTAACAATCTATTAACATCAGCAACACTTCTTCCACATCCTTTTGCGATTCTTTCTTTTCTTTTTGCATTAATAATACTTGGATTGCTTCTTTCTTCTTTAGTCATTGAATAAATAATTGATTCTGTAAGTTTTAATCGCTTATCAGTATCTTCATCATTGATTTCAGGCATTTTTGGCATTCCAGGAATCATCTTCATAATACCAGACAATGGTCCTAGTTTTCTTACTTGATGCATTTGTTCAAGCATATCATCTAAACCAAATGTTCCTCTTTGCATTTTCTTGAAAGCATTCATTGTATCTTTTTCATCATATACATTCTGAACTTTTTCAACTAGCGATACAACATCTCCCATTCCCAAAATTCTATCAGCCATTCGATCAGGATAGAATAAATCAATAGCATCTAATTTTTCACCTGTACCAATGAATTTAATAGGAACATGAGTAATATGACGGATAGATAATGCTCCTCCACCTCGAGAATCACCATCTAACTTTGTTAAAACAGCACCAGTAATATCTAACTGTTCATTGAATGAAGAAGCTACATTAACAATATCTTGCCCCGTTAATGAATCAACAACTAATAGTATTTCATTAGGATGTGCTATTTCTTTGATATTCTGCAACTCTTTCATCAATGGTTCATCAATATGTAAACGACCAGCAGTGTCAATAATGATGACATCATTTTTATTCTGTCTACCAAATTCGATACCTTCACTAACAATCTGTTCTGCTGAAATATCAGTCCCTTTTTCAAAAACAGGTATATTTAATTGTTGACCTAAAGTCTTTAACTGATCCACAGCAGCAGGACGATAAATATCGGCTGCAATCAGCAAAGGTTTCTTACTATGATTTTTTTCTAAATATTTTGCTATTTTACCAGCTGATGTTGTTTTACCAGAACCTTGTAAACCAACCATCATAATAACTGTAGGTGTATGAGAAATATCAACAGTAGATACTTCTCCACCTAATAATTCAACTAATTCATCATGAACAATTTTTACAACAACCTGTCCTGGTTTTAAAGATCCCAAAACATCTTGTCCTAAAGCTTTTTCTTTTGTATTTTTGATAAATTCTTTAACAACTTGGAAGTTAACATCTGCTTCTAACAATGCTAATCTGATTTCTCGAAGCATATCTTCCATATTCGCTTCTGTTAAAGTTGATTGACCTCTTACTTTTTTTAAACTCTCCTGTAATCTTTCAGACAAAGAATCAAAAGCCATTTTTACCCCTCCTATATTCTTTTTAACATTTCTAAATAATCATTTAAATGATCTCTATTAATAGATTGTTCTTGTTCAATTTGAGCAATTAAAGCAAGTCTTTCTTCATGTTTTTTTAATAACTGTAATTTATCTTCATACTTTTCTAAAGTATGAACTGCTCTTTTTAAATTATCAAAAACAGCATTTCTACTCACTAAAAATTCATCTGCTATTTCTGACAAAGAAAAATCTTCTTTATAATAATAAGATAAATATTGATTTTGTTTATCTGTTAATAAATCACCATACATATCTATTAACATATTAATTCTCTGTGTTTTTTCTAATTGAGTTTCCATTTTCTACTCCATTAAATTCTTACATAATCCATAGATATATTGCTCAAGATCAAATTCCTGCAAATCATCCATTTTCTCACCTAAGCCTATAAATTTAACAGGAATATTTAAAGCATCTTTAATAGATAATACAATTCCACCT
>CAZWZD010000137.1:0-5066 GCA_964638235.1 uncultured Erysipelotrichales bacterium | reverse complement strand
CTAGCAAAACTGATATAGCATGAATTGCATTAGACTTTCCAGAAGAGTTTGGGCCAACAAATACTAACCCCTTTACAATTCCGTTCGCAACATTTGTTTTTTCTAAAAGATTATACTTTGTTGCTTTTAAATCAATAACTGTTTCATTTTTAAAAGATTTATAATTTTTAATAACCACTCTTTTTAGCATACGCACTCACCTTTCTGTAATTTTATTACACAAAATATATTTTAAAATGTATTTTTTTTACACTTATATTATACATTGAATTTCTTGTCTTATACAAGGAAAAAGATAAAACTGTTTACTTTTTCTCATTATTTGAATACATCTGCAATATTATCTTTTTTAGATTAATAAATTTGTAATGAACCTTGAAATATAAAATTAAATCCTGGTTTAATATTTAAAAGCAGAATTCATCTTTTGCTTAAATGAAAAAGTAAATTCTCGATTTTGCAGAACTAAATTCCCAGTCAGAATGTTTTCTCATTATTCCTTTTCTTCGTTATTTTTCTTATCAAATAATTTATTATTAAATATTACTTCTTCTGGCTTTACATAGAATATGTGGAACGCTTCTAGTATAGCCTTGCTCCAAAAATATTCTTTGACTTCATAGGGGCATTTTTATTAAGATTTTTTCTAACTATTGAATTGATATGCGACATCATTACCCATGCTTATCCATGAAAATGAATTTTCCTTAGGAATATAATATCTTATATTCATGATTCTTTTCATACGATTCTTTCTGATCCAGTTTGTTTGGATCACAGAAAAAAATGAATCCCAAGTAAAGTAAAACAACGGAAAACAATGATTTATTCATAATTTTTATTATTTACTTTACATAACTATTTGGTTTACATAAGATCACTTCCATCTTATTCAGGAGCTCAACAGGCAAGTTGACAGGGTAAGAATAAGAGTCATGAATAAATACTATAAGAGAAAGCAGCTGCTCAAGTCAAAGGATAGTCCTAATGAAAAGGAAAGACTTCAGCTGGAAGAAGCATATATGGTTATTATTATCTATAAAAAATGTACTTATGATACAGTAAAAAGGGAGCTTGAAAAAATCATCATAAAAATGAGAAACTACACTATCAAGGAAATGAATGCATTTGCCAATACACTTTCCAAATGGAAATATGAAATCATCAATTCATTTATAGTGATTGGTGAATCAATGAATAAGGACAATCATATCATACACAGAAGAATCAGTAATGGTATCATCGAGAACAGAAACAAATCCATAGAGCTTCTCAAGCATAGTTCAAATGGCTACTTGAACTGGGAAAGATTCAGGGCAAGGGTGTTATACTGCCTTATTGATGATACAACATTTAAAAATAAGGAGATGAACTAATATGAGAAATATATATAGAATAAAGATAGATGACAATGATCCAACAATAATGGATGAAGATGAGATTTTGGAAGATCTCTATGAAGAGATACATAAATTAAAAAAGGAAGTATCAAACCTAATAGATATCATATTAAATATTAATGATGATAAAAATCTGATTAAGTTCTAAATGTCTATAAAAAAACTTGGAGTGTTACACACTCCAAGCCAAAATAGACTTTGAACCTAGGGTTACCCTAAGTTATTTTAGATTACCTTTATTTTTTATCATTTAAATAGCGACTCAAAAACTCTTTTGTTCTTTGTTTTTTAGGATTTTCAAAGATATTCTTTGGAGTTCCTTGTTCAGCAATAACACCTTTGTCCATAAAAACAACTCTTGAAGAAACATCTTTAGCAAAAGCCATTTCATGAGTAACAACTATCATTGTTAATCCTTCGCTTGCTAAATTTTTCATAACATCTAAAATACCACCCACCATCTCTGGATCAAGTGCACTAGTAGGTTCATCAAATAGAAGCACCTCAGGGTTCATACACAAAGCTCTGGCAATCGCAACTCTTTGTTTCTGTCCACCAGAAAGCTGTGTGCTTCCTGCATTAGCAAAAGATAACATTCCGACTTTTTCCAAATAATGCAATGCTGTTTGCTTAGCTTCTTCTTTACTCTTTTTTAATACCTTAGTTTGACCTATCATACAATTTTCTATAACAGATAAATTATTGAAAAGATTAAAACTTTGAAAAACCATACCAACTTTAGAACGATATTTATTAACATCAAGCTGACCATCTAAAATATCTTGATTGTGAAAAAGAATCTGACCGCCATCAAGTCTTTCTAATAGATTGATACAACGAAGTAAAGTAGATTTACCACTACCACTAGATCCAATGATAGTAACAACTTCACCTTTATGAATATTAAAGTCTATATCATGTAAAACTTCTAAATTATGGAAGCTTTTTTGTAAATGATTAACTTGTATAATTGGTTCCATTACTCTTCCTCCTATGAACAATAATCTTTCTTACTTTGAGTTGTATTCATTCTTTTTTCAATATAATTTAATACATAAGTACTAATAGTAGTTAAGAATAAATAAGTAAGCATAGCAATAAAGAAACATTCTGCAAATTTCATATTTGAACCAGCAATAGAAGTTGTTTGAAAATATAATTCTGTAACTCCAAGAACATTTAACATAGAACTATCTTTAATATTAACAATTAATTGATTTCCAATAGAAGGAAAACTATTTTTAATTGCTTGAGGAAAGATAATTGATATTAATGTTTGAGAAGTTGTCATTCCAATACTTTTGGCAGCTTCTGTTTGTCCTTTATCAACAGATTGAATACCTGAACGAATAATTTCAGCCATATAAGCACCAGTATTAACAGAAATAATTGTTAAACCAGCAATTAATGGAGTCCAATGAAGAATAGACTTAAGCAAATAATATAAGAACATTGCTTGAACGATCATTGGTGTACCTCTAAATACCCAAATATAGAAACCAGTGATTAATTTTGCAATACGTTTTATTATTCGGCTTAGTGAAGAATCATATTGACTTATTTCAAGAGCACGGATACCTCCAACTCCCAGACCAATAATTAATCCAACAACTGTTCCAACAATTGCAAATAAAACAGTAATTTCAACACCATAAAGGAACATTGAAAAATTTTGGATAAATATACTCCAAGCCTTTGAAAAATCAATAGTCATAATTATTCTCCAGCAGGTTGTCTAGATACTGCATCAGACATCATTTGTTTTCTTGTATCTGTATCAATTTTATCTAATGCTGCTTGAACCTTATTAAAGAAATCAGTATCTCTAGTACCTTCTTTTAATCCAATAGATACAGTAGTATCACAATCAAATCCTTTACCATCATCAAATTGTACAACAGTTAAATCACTATTTGCAGCAAGTACACCTTCAGCAACAGCCATTTCAGCAGTAATTCCATCAACATCACCTTGTTGCAAAGCAACAATCATTTCTGGATAAGTAACCTTTGGTGTAATATGATTAACACCTTCAATTTGATCAATAACATCATCATAGTTAGTTCCTTTTTGCCCAACTACATTCTTTCCACTAAATTGTTGTATATCAGTAAACTTAGCTTCTTCACTATCTTTACGAACGATCATAATCATTCCTTCACTATCATAATAAGGTGTAGTAAAATCAATACCCTCTTCTCTTTCATCATTAGCAGTCATACCAGCTATAATAGCATTAATCTCTCCAGATTCAAGAGCTAGTGGCAAACCATCCCATGAAATTTTCTTAATAACCAATTCCATTCCTAATTCATCTGCAATCATTTTTGCAATTTGAACATCATATCCATCAGCATAACCAGCATTTCCTAAAGAAACTGTAGTATCACTTTCAGTACTTGTTTGCCAGTTAAATGGAGCATATCCACATTCCATACCAACAATAAACTGTTCTTTTTCACTGCTGCTGTCATTACTACTACAACCAATAAGTGAAATAGACATCATAGCAGCTAAAATTAATTTCCCTAACTTTTTCATATTTCTTCTCCTTTCCTTTTATTATAAATAAAAGTCGTGCTATCAACACGACCTAAGCATCATATTAATAGCGCCTCTTCATTAAATGAAGGAGTGTTATAAGTTTTTCCTATAACCCCAAGGAAAATGTTCGCCAATATTTTCCTTTCGGCAACGATTACCTTTCTGATCCTTCACAGTTCGCCAACTCCAAACCATACTCTGATGCATTGCTTCCTCTATTCAACTTTTATTTATAATTATATGTTATACATTTTTTATCATCATGTCAATTTATTTTTATTAATTTCAACAATAATTTCATAATTTCATAAATATATCTAACGAAAACAGCAAGTAAAAACAGGCATTACTGCCTGTTAAATATAATAATAACTTTAAATAAATCACCATCAATATCAATTTTAAATTGTCCATTTTGAATTTCAGTAAAACTTTTTGCGATAGCTAAACCTAAACCACTGCCATTTTCATGCCTAGATTTATCTCCACGTACAAAACGCTCAACAATTTCTTGAGAAGTAAAATTCATTTGTTCTTCAGAAATATTTTTGAATTCAATAATAACTTGGTTTTCAATTTCTGTTATATCAATATAAACTCTGCTATTGCTCATAGAATACTTACTGATATTTATTAAAAGATTTTCAAAAATACGATAAGTTTTATCACCATCAAGATAAAGCATTATTTCATGATTAGAAAATTTTGTAATCATTGTTAAGTTTTTTGAATTTAAAACCTCATTACATTCAGCTAAAGCTTGTTCTAATAAGGCAACAATATTAAGATCAACTAAGTTTAATTGAATATTTCCACTATTTACTTTACTAATTTCAAATAAATCTTCTATTAAAGTTGCTAATCGATTAGAATACTGATTTAAACTTTCTAAATAATCTTTTCTTTGTTGTTCTGTTATATCTTCATTTTGTAATAATACAATATAATTCTTAATGCAAGTCAGAGGAGTTTTTAAATCATGTGATACATTTGTAATTAATTCAGTTTTCATACTTTGAGATTTTGTTTCTTCTTCAACTGCTTTTTTAAATCCTAATTTAATATTATTGAATTCATCTTTCAATCTATTAAAAATACCTATATCTTCATTAATTTCTTCAT
>CAZWZD010000136.1:0-5103 GCA_964638235.1 uncultured Erysipelotrichales bacterium | reverse complement strand
TTCTTCTAACATATCAATATAATAGCAAAAACAACATTTTTCTTAAAAAGAGCGATTTCTTTTATAAAAAATATTTTTTTACACATACTATTAATGTCGAAAGACAAAAGGAGAAAAGATTATGAAAAACAAAAAAACAAGTAAAAAGAACCAAAATTTAAACAAAGAAGAAATTAACAATATTTACAGTGAGCAGTATAAAGAAAATTCAAATGCACATGAATAATACGAGAAATATTCTCGTATTATTTTCATATAATAAAAGAAGAGAATTGCTCTCTTCTTTAACCAACAACTTTTAAATCTTTTGGATAGCTGTTTAAAACTTTACATCCATCTTTAGTAACTAAAACTAAATCTTCAATTCTAACACCAAATTTACCTTTAATGTAAACTCCTGGTTCAATAGAGAAAACCATTCCCTCTTCTACAGGTAAATCAAAACTTGCAGAAACATCACCATATTCATGAACATCTCTACCAATAAAATGACCTAATCTATGATTAAATTCAGCAACAAATCCACCCTCTTTAATAATATCTCTTGCACACTTATCAATATCACAAAGTCTTACACCCGGCTTAATCATCGCCTCAGCAGCTTCATTAGCCTTTCTAACTAATTCATAAACTCTTCTTTGCTCTTCACTGACTTCTTTATAGAATACTGTTCTTGTCATATCACTGCAATATCCATTATACAAACATCCCATATCAATAACAACGCTATCTCCCGGTTTAATAGTGCTATCATCTCCCATGTGATGATTATCAGCAGCATTTAAACCATAACCAACGATTGGAGAAAAAGAATTATCTTGAGCACCCAAACTTTGATAGATTGGTACTAATTTATTTGATACTTCTTTTTCTGTATATTTACCTAATGCAACTAATTCTATCATTTGATCAATCGCTAGATCATTTATTTGACTTGCCTTTATCATTAATGCTTGTTCTTCTTCATCTTTTTTCATTCGAACATAATCTACACATTCGCTACCTAAAACAAAATCAATATCTGGTAAAAGTTCCATTAAAGGAAGTAAGAATTTAGCATTCCAGAATTTATCAATACCAACTTTTTTACCATTGATAAAATCAGCTAGAGTATTTAGATAATTATCTGTATCATTGTACCATATAATATCTATATCTAAATCTTTATCTAAATAGAATAATCTATTCATAAAAATCGTATGATTTCCATTAACATCTAATAATAAAACATACATTCTTTCTCCAGGTATGTTCTTATAGTTAATCAAATAATCAATAGAAGAAGGATCACAAATAACAATTTGATCGATACTTCTTTTCTTCATTTCATTAATTACTGCATCAATTCTCTTTTGATTCATTTTTTTTCACCTCTATTCCTAATTCATCTAATTGTGTTTTATCTACTACACTAGGTGCTTTTGACATTGGACAAGTTGCACTGGTGTTTTTTGGAAAAGCAATAACATCCCTTATAGAATCTGCTTCACAAAGGATCATAGCAATTCTATCTAAACCTAATGCAAATCCTCCATGTGGTGGTGTCCCATATTTAAATGCATTTACAAACCACCCAAATTGTGATTGAATTCTTTCTTGAGTAAATCCTAATGCTTTAAATGCTCTCTCTTGAAGATCTTGCTCATATATTCTTTGAGAACCACCACCTAATTCAAATCCATTCAATACAATATCATATGCATCTGCTAAACAATTTGCACGATCATTATCAATCTTATCTATGTCACTTTCTTTTGGTCTTGTGAAAGGATGATGTTTTGCATAATATCTTTCTGTTTCTTCATCATATTCAAACATAGGAAAATCAACAACCCATAAAAAATCAAATGTATGAGGATCATATAATTTTAATTCTTTTCCTAAATGATTACGCAAAGCTGCTAGTGAATCACAAACAACTTCATAGCGAGTATCACTAACAAAAACCAATAAATCGTTATTTTTTGCATTCATAGCAGTTAATAATCTTTGTAACTGTTCATCATTAAAGAATTTTGCTATTGGTCCTTGTACCCCATTTTCATTAACTTTTAACCAAGCTAAACCTTTTGCTTTATATGTTTTAACAATATCAGTTAACTTATCAATTTTCTTTCTAGAAAAATTTGAAGCTTGTCCATCAATATTAATACCTTTTACATACCCATTATTTTCTAATGCATTTTTAAAAACAGCAAAATCTACATCTTTAACAGTTTCATTTAAATTAACTAACTCTAAACCAAAACGAGTATCAGGTTTATCAATACCATATCTTTCCATAGCTTCATGCCAAGTTAGCCTTCTTAAAGGTAACTTTAAATCAATTCCTTTAACATCCTTCATAACTTTAGCCATTAATTGCTCACCAATAGTTAAAATTTGATCGGTTGACATAAAACTCATCTCAATATCAACTTGAGTAAACTCTGGCTGTCTATCTATTCTTAAATCCTCATCTCTAAAACATCTAGCAATTTGATAATATTTTTCAAATCCTGATACCATCAATAATTGCTTAAATAATTGAGGAGATTGTGGTAAAGCATAAAAAGAACCTTTATGAACACGTGATGGAACTAAAAAATCTCTAGCACCTTCAGGAGTTGATCTATTTAAATATGGTGTTTCAATATCTATGAAATCATGACTATCTAAATAATCTCTAATGCTTTTTACAATCTTAGCTCTTATCATAATGTTTTTTTGTAAAGCTGGTCTTCTCAAATCCAAATAACGATATTGCATTCTTGTTTCTTCCAATGCATCTGTTTCATCAGCAACGATCATAGGTGTTATTTCAGCTGTGTTAATAATATTTATTTCTTTAGCATCTATTTCTATATCTCCAGTAGCCATCTTAGGGTTTTTTGAAGATCTTTCAACAACAGTTCCTTTAACCAAAATAATATATTCATTTTTAATACTTTTTGTAATATCTTCATGATTTTCACCACAAACAATTTGAGTTAAGCCATATCTATCTCTCAAATCAATAAAAACTAAAGAACCAAGATTTCTCTTTTTTGCAACCCAGCCAATTAATTCAACAGATTCACCAACATTTTCAATTCTTAATTCCCCATTATTATGAGTCCTATTCATCATCATGTCCTCCTGCTAAATGATTTTCAATATATTCAACTATATTCTCCAAAGCAACTTCAGCTTGCTCTCTAGTATGATTACATTTAATATTAACAACTTCTTTTTCAACTTCTGCATCACCTAAAATCAAAGAAAAATGAGCATTAAATCTATCAGCAGATTTAAATTGTCCTTTTAAACCTCTATTACAATAATCCATATCACAAGTAAATCCATTAGCTCTAAGCATTGTAATAATCTGCATAGCTAAATCTTTAGCTTTTTCTCCTAAAGGCATTACATAAACATCAAGTCCATCTTCTTCATCTTCTTCATCACCTAAAGCAATCAATAGTCTTTCCATTCCAAAAGCAAAACCAACACCAGGTGTTTGAGGTCCACCAATTTCTTCAATTAAACCATTGTAGCGACCACCACCACCTACAGTTGCTCCAGCACCTAATTTAGGATCATCAGAAATAATTTCAAATACTGTATGTGAATAATAATCTAAACCTCTTACTAAATTTGTATCAATTTCATAATTGACTTCCAAATCATCTAGTAATTCACATACTTTATCAAAATGAGCTTTTGCATTTTCACTTAAATAATCAATTGTTTTAGGAGCATTTAACATTTTAGGATGATTTTTATCAACCTTGCAATCTAAAATTCTCAAAGGATTTTTTTCAAATCTTTGCTGACAATCATAACATAAATCACTTAAGCAATCTTTAAAATGTTGCTGTATAGCTTCTCTATATGCATCTCTAGATTCTTCATCACCTAATGAATTAATATGTAGTTTAACATCTTTTAAGCCCAAAGCTTCTACAACAGTTATTGCCATTAACATACATTCAACATCAACAAACGGTGATTCTACTCCAATCATTTCAACTCCATATTGATGAAATTGTCTTTGCCTGCCATTTTGTGGTCTTTCATACCTAAACATAGGTCCCATATAATAAACTTTTTGTAATTTTTCTGGTAATGCATACATCTTATTTTCAACATAAGCTCTCGCAATTCCAGCAGTTCCTTCTGGTCTTAAAGTTATAGAACGACCTTTCTTATCATTAAATGTGTACATCTCTTTTGATACAACATCTGTTGTATCACCAACTGCTCTGTTAAATAGTTCAGTATGCTCAAAGATAGGTGTTCTCATCTCTTTTACATTATAATTAGCACTTATTGTTCGTAATAATTGTTCCAATCTAATCCATTGACTTGTTTTCTGTGGTAAAACATCAACAGTTCCTCTTGCAGCTTTATATGCCATTTTCATATCCTCCTTTTTTTAATAAAAAAACATCCTATCTAAGGACGTTTTAACGCGGTACCACCTTAGTTCATGATTAACATGCACTCTCGCTTTAACGCAGCTAACGGTTACTTTTAATAACTCCTCCAAAGTGTCCCATAACTTCCTTTCATTGTTTTCACCAGCCACAATGTCTCTTAAAAATTCCATTATTTAATCTTCTTCATCGGATTATATAGCGATTATATATGATAATAACTTAAAAATCAATCTTAAATTATCTCTTATAACTTTTTAATACAATTGTCAAAATAAAAGAAATGAAATTATTATATAATTTTTATTAAATTTTAAATCGTATATTGAATATTTTGTTTCATCAAATATACATTTTTTGACCAGTTTCACTATATCATTAGATACAATTGTCATTTTAAAAATAATATATTGATCTTTTTCTTTAATAAAAAGATCAAGTTCATTTATTAAATCTATATCTTCACATACTCTATCAATACAATTTATTAAAAAAGAAATTGTTGAACTTTTGCTTAAAACATTATTATGACTAGTTATATTAAATAAAGTTTTAACATCTAAATTATCACGCTCTTTTAATGTATTAATTTTATGAGTTATTTCATAATCAAACAATGTATTTTTTGTTGAAGAAATATATTTATAATTTAATAATTTATCTATTTCCTTTTCTACAAATTGCTTTGCCTCAGTATTATTATTCG
>CAZWZD010000135.1:0-5117 GCA_964638235.1 uncultured Erysipelotrichales bacterium | reverse complement strand
TTGATTGAAGCTAGTCAGGCGGGAGTCAAGATTGATACGATTGTAAGAGGAATATGTTGTATTATTCCAGGAGTAAAAGGATTAACTGAAAACATTCATATTATTTCAATTGTAGGAAGATATTTAGAGCATTCTAGAATTTATATATTTGGTAAGGGAGATAACAGTAAGGTTTATATTTCTTCGGCTGATTTAATGACAAGAAATTTGGAAAGAAGAGTGGAAGTTGCTGCTCCAGTATTGGATGATAAGATTAAAAAGACTATTATTTCAATGTTTAATATTATGTTAAAAGATAATGTAAAGGCATGTAAATTATTGAGTAATGGATCTTATAAACGTATTAAAAATAAAGCTTCTAAGATAAATAGTCAAGAATACTTTTTTAAAAAATTTACATTGTAAGGAGAAAAGAAAAATGAGAGTAGGTATATTAACAAGTGGTGGAGATTGTCAAGCTTTAAATGCAACAATGAGAGGATTAGTAAAAGCTTTATATCGCAGTGAAAAAAATGTTGAAATTATAGGTTTTTTAGAAGGATATAAAGGATTAATGTATGGTAATTATAAAGAAATGAGTGAAGATGATTTTTCTGGAATTATTAATTTAGGTGGTACTATTTTGGGAACTTCTCGCTGTCCTTTTAAGAAGATGAGAGTTATTGAAGATGGTTTTGATAAAGTTGAAGCAATGAAAAAGACTTATAAGAAATTAAAGTTGGATTGTTTGGCAGTATTGGGTGGAAATGGATCATTGAAATCTGCAAATATGTTGGCTCAAGAAGGATTAAATGTTATTGGTCTACCTAAAACAATAGATAATGATACTTATGGAACAGATTATACATTTGGTTATCAATCTGCTATTGATATAGCAACAACTTATTTGGATCAAATTCATACAACAGCTGCTTCTCATAACAGAGTATTTGTTGTTGAAATCATGGGGCATAAAGTTGGACATATTTGTTTATCTGCTGGTATTGCTTCTGGTGCTGATGTCATTTTGTTACCTGAAATTCCATATGACATTAAAAAAGTAGCAAAAGCAATCAAGAAAAGACAAAAAGCAGGGAAAAAGTTCAGTGTTATTGCTTGTGCTGAAGGTGCTATTTCTAAACAGGATAGTATTTTATCAAAGAAGAAATACAAAGCAAAAGTAGCTGCTAGAAATGGTAGATCAGTTGCTTATGAAGTTGCTGAACAATTAGCAGAGTTGATTGATAGTGAAATTCGTGTATCATGTGCTGGACATGTTCAACGTGGTGGATCACCAGATGCCTATGATAGATTAATGGCTTCTCGTTTTGGAGCTTGGGGAGCAAGACTTATTTTAAAACAAGATTTTGGTAAATTAGTTGTACTAGATCGTAATGAAGTAACAGCCATTCCATTAGAGGATACAGCAGGTAAATTAAAATATGTTGATCCTGATGAGGAAACAGTTGAAAGTGCTAAATTACTAGGTATTTCATTTGGAGATTAACACTTATAATCAATAATTAAAAAGAGATTTCTATATCTACTAAATAAAAAAACACCTATAGATGGTACCAGTTTAATAAGTAGAATAGAAAATCTCTTTTTTATATTCACTCTAAGTTTAAAATAAAAATTATCATTATCCAAGAGATTTCAAATTTTTTGTATTCCAGCATTTCTTCCTTACTTACTGTATCAAGGATATATTGTAATTCACTTATAACAAATTCTTGGCCTTTTGGAAGATAAGCAGTTGTAGGATAAAAATTTGAAATAGAGTTTGCAAACAAATCTGTGCGAATTTGAAGATTTTTAATAAAGATTTGTAATTCTTCTATTCGTTCTTTTTCTCCTGCAAGAACAAATTCACCTCTTTGAGCCATCTTATATAATTCTGTATCTTAAAAAAGAGTTAAAGAATCTGCAGATATAAAACGAGTATTTAGTTTACTAAATAGCTTAGCACTATTTATAGCATTTCTATAATCGTTTCCTTTACCAACACTTCCAGTCATATAGACAAAATAATACTCAATTCCCACTTCATCTACTTTACGACATTGTTCTACAATATCTTTTGCTGTATATCCTTTATTAGCAAGTAATAAAGTAGCATCATCCCCTGATTCAGTACCAATGCTAAGTCCATTGATGCCTAAAGATTTTAACTTTTTTAATTGCCAGACTTTTTTGTTTTTAATATCTCTTATACTTGAAAACATAGCCATAGTTTGACATTTTAAGAGATATTCATGTACTATCAATGCTCTAATTTTTAGATTTTCATAGCTCATAGCAAAAGGATTTGCTCCTGTCCAGAAAATGCGTCTTGCTGTTGGCTGGTAAAATTGTAATTCCTTTAAATCTTCTTCCCATTCTTCTAATGACGACATACGGAAACATTCATTTTTATACAGACTACAAAATCGACATTGATTATGTGTACAGCCAGATGTAGCTTGAATAATAAATGAGTTTGCTTCATAAGGTGGTCGCCATGTTCTACCTGTAAAATGCAATAAAATAACCTCCCTTATAAATGATGAACACTTTTTCGATAACGCTGTAAATCTTCCTCGCTTACGGTTGTTATTATTCTATCTAGCGTTGTTAGTAATGCTTCTCTATCATCTGGTAATATGCCATGCAATTGAAATGCATTTGAGGCTCCAAGAGCTTCAAAAATAGTTGGAATCTTTAAATTCTCTACTAAAGTTCGTATTTCTTTATACTTTTCAATTTCACTTTCTTCTTTCCATGTTCCTTTTTTTATCTCTTGGAAAAGTTTAGAATTCGGATAAATTGTTAACATATTTGCACCAATTCTTGTTGGATGAAGCTGATTACATATTTCAGCAGTTATTTTTGCTCCTAATTCTCCACGATTTGCTCCTGAAATACTTGTTAAGTAAAAGAAACTATAATGAATACCAGCTTTATCTAATCGTTTGCATTGCTTTAAAATATCAGCTGATAAATAACCTTTATTCATAAAACGCAATGCTTCATCATCAGCAGTTTCAATACCAATAGTTAATCCATCATATTCAGCTTTTTGCAAATTGATAAGCTGTTCATCTGATTTTAAAGCAATATCTGTTATTCTTGAAAAACTGCCTATAGTTTTTATTGTTGGAAAATATTTGTGAATTAGTTTTGATATATCAATTAGTTTTTCATAACTTAGTACGAAAGGATTAGCTCCAGTTAAAAAAATGCGAGTTATTTGATAGTTTTTCCATAATGCTTCTTTTGCTTCTTTTAAATCAGATTCAATATCTTTCATAGGTGACATTCTAAACTTGAATGGTAAATCATTATAAAGTGTGCAAAATTTACATTTGTGATGAGTGCATCCTGCTGTTACTTCCAATAATAATGACGACGCTTCATAAGGTGGTCGCCAGATTGTTCCTGTATAGTGCATATTTTATACCTCCTTTATTCTTTACCAAATTATATCATTATACATTAAAAATAAAAGTACTGAACTTTTTTGTAGTATATTGATTTTAGAGAGTATTAGATTTATAATTAAAGCAGGAGATGATAACATGAGAAAAAGTCAGTTGATGATAGAACGCTGTAAAACTATGTCAACACTGCAAAAAATTTTGGGTGGAAAATATAAATTAGAAATTCTCTATTATATTGCTATTAAAGATGTTCATAGATTTGGAAAATTACGTCGCTGTATAGGGGAAATATCAGAATCCTCATTAACGAAACAACTGCGAGAATTAGAAGCAGATGGATTTATTACAAGACATGATTTTAAAGAAATTCCTCCAAAAGTAGAATATAATTTAACAGAACTCGGACAGAGTTTTATATCTGTATTAAACTTTATGAAAGAATGGGGAGATAAAAATTTGTAGTAAATTAAATTGATAAATTTTTTATTATCTTTTTCAGTTTAAGAAATTATAGATTTTAATCATATAAAAATGTTAGAATGTAATTGAGGTGAGAATCATGGATAATTTTTTGAGTGATATTAATACGATTGTTTTTAAAGAGTGGCTTAAATATTATAATTATGTAGATATGAAAATGACATATGATGAAAATAATATATATATTAAAACAAAATATAGTGAGAGTGAAATCAGGTTTAATGAAATGAATATCATTGAATTTCAAGTTACAAATATTTTGAATAATGAAAATGAATTTTATCTACATTTTCAAATGAAAACAATGAAACACGCTTTAGATTTGTTTTATGAAATGATAGATGTTATTAAACATTTAATTCATAAACCTAAAACAAAGATATTATTAAGCTGTTCTGGTGGATTAACAACATCTTTTTTTGCTGATAGTCTAAATGAAGCAAGCCATGTGTTACATATAGATTATCATTTTGATGCAACTGCATATTCAAGCATTGATAGTGTTGCTGGTGATTATGATATTATTTTATTAGCACCTCAAATTGCTTATGAACATGCTCGTACACAGGAAAAATATTCTCATAAAATTGTTATGAAAATTCCTTCACCGATATTTGCGAAATATGATTGTGGAGCTATGCTTAGAATTATTTCTAAGACAATAGAAACAAAAACAAATGAAAAATCAAAAGCAGTTATTCTTCAAGAAATTAATAAAGAACATGGTGAAATATTAACATTATCATTGATTCGTAATAGTGCTAGAGTTCACTTAGGATATAGATTATTTGGAAGAAATAATGAGATATTAGAGGATAATGAAATTGTAAAGAATAAAATTACTTTAGAAGATATTTTTGATGTCATTGATATTAATATGCTAACTCATCATCATATAGATGCTGTTGGAATTGCTACTCCGGGGATTATTAATGAAGGAAGGGTAGAAACAACTTTTATTGGTGGATTAGAAAATATGGATTTAGAAAATGAGTTTAAAAAACGATATAGACAGAAACTTGTTTTATGCAATGATGTTAATTCTATTGCAGTTGGCTATCATGCATGTCAAATTAAATATCATAATATATCAGTTTTATTTCAGCCAATAAGTGCATATTCTGGAGCTGGGCATATCGTTAATGATCAGTTATTAGTAGGTAAAAATTCTTTGGCAGGAGAAATACAATATCAGCCTTTAAATCTATCTAATAGTAAATTAGAATTAAATAAAACTGC
>CAZWZD010000134.1:0-5121 GCA_964638235.1 uncultured Erysipelotrichales bacterium | reverse complement strand
TCTGATATATTCTTTTTATTTATAGATTGAATATTTTGATCATAAGCTATTGATATTTTATCATGATAGACTTTTAATTTATAATCATCATTGATAATATAATAGTAATGCGTTTTATCTTGAAGAAAGTCTTTGACTGTATTTTTATATATAAGATTTTGAATCTTATTTTTATATTAATCAAGAGAATCTAAAGAGTTTTTAGAAATGCCAGTGTTAAAAGGTGTAAAGAAAGGATATGTATTATCAAAGATAGAATTATAAGATTCAAGAAACATAATCTTTGAAAAGACAAGTAGTTCTAAATTCTTGTTAAGAGAGAACCTGAAGCCTAGTTTATTTTGTAAGCCTATCATGAAGTCATCAATCCTGATTTCGTTATAGATATATTTAAAAGGGAGATATCGACATTATAAAGGTTAAGATTATGATGTATGGAACTATTAAGATTAAGTGATAAGATCGTAGAAGAGTTATTATTCTTTTCTATTGTCATTTGTTGAGTAATTTCTTTAAAAATCTTCTATAGGATTATCGTATTCATTGTTGAATTCATCAAGATAGCCTATTTTTTAATGATATGTTATTTAACTTTGCCGTTTGCACGATATCCTTCAACGATAGATAGAAAAGATCGACAATTCTTGTAATTAGCAATTTTAAGAAATATATATCCTTCCTCCTTGTATTCATTATCATACATTGTACTTTGACAAAATTCAATGATTTTAAATGTAGATTCTTTTAGATATCTATGATAATCAACAATAAAGCATTGACAATACAAGAAAGCAGTGTTAGGATATGGTTCGTAAGCGATATATCGTTTGCGAACTATATTGATTGAGGAGATTATGAAATGACAGAAATATATCAATTTAAGACTGCAACAAAACTTGTTCAATTAGGAAATGCAGTAACATATTTTAGAAATATGAAGGAAGAGGAAATTGGGTTGACATCTGTTCAAAGTGATACAATGCGTTTGATTTTAGATAATCCTGGAATTACTGCTAGTATGTTGAGAAAAAGGATGAAGTTATCACAATCTACTATGACAGGTATTATTTCTAGATTAGAGCGAAAAGGAATCATTTATAAATCATTAGATGAAAATGATGGAAGAAAATTTATTATTTCTGCTACTCCATTAGGAAATGAATTGGCAGAATCTTTAAAGAGAACTGCAGTTGAAACACAACAAGTGATTACTGCAGGAATGAGTGAAGATGAAAAGGGAGAGTTTGATAGATTATTAGAAAAAGCATTAGATAGTATACATTCAATACGTATGAGAAAGGAATGATGAATCATGGATAATAATATTGAAGTATTTGAAACTATGCCTGTTAATAAGGCTCTAGCTAAATTAGCTATACCAACTATTATTAGTCAGTTAATTACAATGATTTATAATTTAGCTGATACGTTCTTTATTGGTCAAACGAATGATTCACTCAAGGTAGCAGCTGTATCAGTTGCTAGTGTGTTATTCTTTTTGTTGACTGCCTGGGCTAATTTGTTTGGTATTGGTGGTGGTAGTATCATGTCTCAGCTACTGGGGCGTAAAGATGAAGAAGGAGCAAGAAGTGTTTGTGCAATAAGTATGTATGGTACGATTCTTATTTCAGGAATATATGCTTTGTTATGTTTTATCTTTAAAAGACCACTTTTAGAATTAGTAGGAGCTACATCTAATACTATTAATTACGCGATATCTTATCTATTATATGCAATTGTAATAGGTGGTATACCTGCAACAATGTGTATGGCTATGTCGCATATGCTTCGTAATGCTGGTTATGCTAGAGAAGCAGGTTTTGGCGTTGGAATGGGAGGAGTATTGAATATTATACTTGATCCACTTTTTATGTTTGTCATTATGCCAAAAGGGCAAGAAGTTGCAGGTGCTGCTATAGCAACCATGCTTTCAAATGTAATAGCGATGATTTATTGTGCTGTTATATTCTTTTTAGTAAGAAAGAAGTCTGTTCTCTCTTTCTCATTAAATCATGCAAATAAAGGATTTAAATATCTCAGAAAAATAATCATGAATGGTCTTCCATCAACAGTAAGTAGTTTCCTTGTTAGTGTTTCAATTATGACTACAAATGGTCTTTATGCAACATATAGTGATATAGCAGTAGCAGCAAATGGTATATTTAAGAAGCTAGAAATGTTACCTTTAAATGTAAGTGTAGGACTATGTCAAGGATTAATTCCTTTAGTTGCATATAATTATTCTTCTGGTAATCATAAACGAATGGTAAGCGCTATTGAATATACTAGAAATATTGGTATTATCTTTAATATTATATGTTTAGTAATATTTGAAATATTTGCAAATCAGATTACTGGATTATTTATTAATGATAAAGAAACTGTCGCTATAGCAACTAACTTTGTTCGTATAGGGTTCTTGGTTACACCTATTCTTTTCTATAACAAAAAGATCTGTTATACTTTTCAAGCAATGGGTCATGGTGGCGAATCTTTATTTTTAACATTATGCCGTGAAGGAATATTTAATATTCCATTACTCTTTATAATGAACGCTTGTTTTGGAATGTATGGTGTTGCCTGGACGCAAATCGTAGCAGATGGTATAACAATTATTATATCAATTTACTTATATCATAACTATGTCAAAAAATTAAATTTATAAGACTATATGTTATTAAATTAACTCAGTAGAACAATATTTCTTTAAAAACACTAGATCAATGATAACAGGTATACAGACAAGAAGCTGAAAACTATTGATCATATCAAAAATATTAATAAAATCAGATAAAAAACTCATAAATGCTGTTTTTATTATGTGTTCTTGAGGGAGCAAAGCATTAACTGAGATTTGAAATATTATACATACAAATATTATACCTACAAGGAAGAAAGATTATTTATTTTTGTGATAGACCACCTGACACATATAATGATTAAAGAAATTTAACTTTTTAATATATACTCCGTTTTTTAGGAGAAATATATTATATGTCTAAATCATCTGCTCGTGCCAGAAATAGAAATATCAATCATGCCAGCCTCTCCCATGTTTATCAGTGCTGTCATTGCCATTGTCAGGTCAGTCTTTTGCCGAATGTATCTTCCAGGATAATAAGATGACTTTATATACTCTTCATTTAGGTATTTATTTGTTTGTATCTAATAGAGCTGGTATTTTAGCTGAAAGACTATCTAATTTTACGGGTGTTAACCGTAAGACTGCTCAGCTGTTAGCCAGAAAACTTCCATTTCTTATTGTTCCTGGTACTTACAGAGAAAATCGTTATCCTGTAGAGTTTAGAGCTGATACCATTACATCATAAATCACAGATAATTGATTATGAAGAAGATGAACATCAAATCTGCTAGATCCATAAAGTGATATCAAATATCAAATCTAATATACTGGGAATCTATCGTTGGATAGCAAAACCATATTTAGAGAGTTATGTACATGAATAAAAATGGAGATTCACACATAGACATAACGAAGAGCACTAAAGTAAACAATCAGGAGATATTATGTTTTAATGCTATCATGACACTCAAGATGAACAAGACACATTTTGCATCTAATTAATTCTTAGTGCATCAGATGGTCTATCACAAAAAAGTATTTGATTTCATATCATATAAAAGGAAAAAATAAGAATTTTGTTATTACTAATGATGAGAAAATGATAGATCTAGCAAGAGTAGAATATCAGTATAAAATAGTATGCAGTCAATATGATTTTAAAATCAATTTTCATGCATTAAGACATACATTTGCAACAAATTGTGTAAAATCAGAAATAGATATAAAAACAATAAGTGAAATGTTAGGACATTCGAATGTGTCAATCACCTTAAATAGATATGTTCATTCAAATTTAGAATTTCAAAAGAAACAAATGAAAAAGATAAAAAATCCTTTTACTTGCAAAATATAACATTTAAGAAGTATATCTCTATTTCAAAAGAGGATAGATAAATTCTATCCTCTTTAAACATCAGTAAATACATCTTATTTATATTTTACAGCAAGATTCTCTTTCCATCAATGTACATGGAAGAACGATTTTCATTGGTAGTTCATTAAAATCATTTAAAAGGGTATACAATATCATTGCTCCATACTGCCCCATATGAAATGCAGGAGTGTGCATAGTTGTAAGAGGAGGATTTGTATAATTAGCATCATCTATATCATCAAAGCCAATAATAGAAATATCCTCAGGTACATTTATATTATTCTCTTTTAATGCCCTCAAAGCTCCAATTGCTATTGGATCACTAGCAGCTATAATAGCTGTAGGAAGTTTTTTGCTTTTAATCATATCAATCATCATATTATATCCAGACTCTCTTGTATATTTATCAATATATACATAATCCTTGTATTCAATATTATATAACTGACAGTATTTTTCAAATGCTAAATATCGAAAATCTTCGTACTTTGTATTTTCATCTAAATACTCATTACCACCTAGATATCCTATCTTTTTATGATTTAACAATTTTAAATAATTAATCATATCATAAATAGCATTTTCAAAATCCAATGAAATTGTATTATGTTCAATTCTTGAAGTCTGCATATCAAGAAAAATAATTTTTCTAGTTATATTTTCAAGTTGAGCAATATCATTATCAGAAAACTTCCCAATACAAATAATGCCACTAACATTTTTTAACTTTTCTAAATAATTGCCATCACTTTTAAAAACACGAACAATATCAATATTATCTTTCGTACAAAAATGCTCAACCCCAGTTCTAATTGTTAAATAAAATGGATCTTCCATTTCCTGTTGTAAAGAATACCATTGTAAAATACCTATAGTAAAATGATTATCTTTATTTTTGGTTTTTTTAATATATTTAAGTTCTCTTACTGCATTCAAAATATTTTGTTGTGTTTCTTCAGGAAGAACTAAAGAAGTATCGTTATTTAAAAATCTAGAAACAGTTGAAGAAGAAACACCAGCTAGATTAGCGACATCTTTTAATGTTGCCATATATATCCCTCCTTTTTGCTATTCTATTATAACTAATTATTTTTATTTTGTATAGAAATAATATTTTATATTTATTTTAGTAAATATTTTATATAATTTTAGTAAATATCTT
>CAZWZD010000133.1:0-5174 GCA_964638235.1 uncultured Erysipelotrichales bacterium | reverse complement strand
CTAGCGGGACATATTCAAACTTGACCCAATAAGACAATATCAAATTTGAAGCAGACGTAAAGCAATTTTATTATCAAAATAGTTGACAAGAATGTTAGCAAGTGCTAATATCTATATTGGTTAGAAAAAACTAACAGATATTAGATTTTACTAACGTATATTGGGTGGTTCTGGTAATAGGAGGAATGTAACTATGATGTTAACTTTGGCACCTGAAAATCAGGAATTATGGATTCAGAAAATTAAAGGTAAAGATGAAGTTAAAAAGTTTTTGGCTGGTTTAGGGTTTGTCGACGGAGCAAAAATTATCGTTGTTAATCAATTGAATGGGAATTTAATAGTTAATGTTAAAGATACAAGAGTTGCTATTAGTAGGGAATTATCTAATCGTGTAATGGTATCCGATAAGGAGGGGTAATAATACATGGCTACACTTAACACTGTAAAACCTGGATCTACTGTAAAAGTTGTTAAAATGCATGGGGCAGGTTCAATTAAAAGAAAATTAATGGATATGGGTGTTACTAAGGGAACAGAAATTTTTGTAAGAAAAGTTGCACCATTAGGAGATCCAATTGAAGTGAAGATTAGAGGATATGAACTTAGTCTTCGTAAGAGTGAAGCTGAGGCTATCGAAGTAGAGTAGCATGAATAATATCATGCTTATATTTGTTGTTATGGGTTAGTTGAAACTAACAAAAGGGAGGAAAAATATGAAAACAATTGCATTGGCAGGAAATCCTAACTGTGGTAAGACTACAATGTTTAATGCCTTAACTGGTAATAATCAATATGTAGGAAACTGGCCTGGGGTTACTGTTGAGAAAAAAGAAGGTAAATTGAAGAGTAATAAAGAAATTGCAATTATGGATTTACCTGGTATTTATTCTTTGTCACCATATTCATTAGATGAAATGGTTGCAAGAGATTATTTAATGAATGAAAAACCTGATTTAATTGTTAATATTATTGATGGTACAAACTTAGAGAGAAACTTATATTTAACTACTCAATTAATTGAAACTGGTATTCCTGTAGTAGTTGCAGTTAATATGATGGACTTAGTAAAATCTAAGGGTGATGTTATTAAAACTGATAAGTTGGCTAAGGATTTAGGATGTAAAGTTGTTGAGATTTCAGCTTTAAAGAAAACTGGTTTAGATGAATTGATTGATGTTGTTAGTAAAGAATTAAATACAATGGAATTAAGCAATGTTAATATTTATGATGGTGATTTAAATAATAGTTTAGATCAAATCAGAAATATTATTGCTGATAAAGTATCTAAAGATCAATTACGTTGGTATACTGTTAAATATTTTGAAGGTGATGAAAAAGTATTAGAAACTTCTTCATTACAAGCTAATGAATTAGCACAAATTAAAGAAATTAGAGAAGCAGCAGAAAATCAGGCAGATGATGATGCTGAAAGTATTGTTACTAATGCAAGATATGATTTTATTGCTAAAACTATTAAAGATTCTTATAAGAAAGCTAATAGTGGTTTAACAGTTTCTGATAAGATTGATAAGATTGTTACTAATAGATGGTTAGCTTTACCAATCTTCGCAGTTGTTATGTTTATTGTTTATTATATATCTGTATCTACTGTTGGTACACTTCTTACTGATTGGACAAATGATGTATTGTTTGGTGAAATTATTCCACCTGCAATTGAAAATATCTTAGTATCAGTAGGATGTGCTGATTGGCTACAAGGATTAATCCTTGATGGTATTGTTGCAGGGGTTGGAGCTGTTCTTGGTTTCGTACCTCAAATGTTAGTTTTATTCTTATTCTTAGCATTCTTAGAAGAATGTGGATATATGGCAAGAATTGCATTTATTATGGATAGAATTTTTAGAAAATTTGGATTATCTGGTAAATCATTTATTCCAATGTTAATTGGTACAGGATGTGGAGTTCCTGCAGTTATGGCTAGTAGAACGATTGAAAATGAAAGAGATCGTAGAATGACTGTTATGACTACAACTTTCATTCCTTGTGGAGCAAAATTACCTATTATTGGTTTAATTGCTGGTGCATTATTTGATAATGCTGGATGGGTAGCTACTTCTGCTTACTTTATTGGTGTTGCTGCTATTATTGTTTCTGGTATTATTTTAAAGAAAACTAAATTATTTGCTGGAGATACTTCTCCATTCGTTATGGAATTACCTGCTTACCATCTTCCTACAGTTAGTGGTGTGTTGAGAAGTACTTGGGAAAGAGGATGGTCTTTCATCAAGAAAGCTGGTACAGTTATCTTAGTATCTACAATCTTTGTATGGTTCACTACTTACTTTGGATTTGTTGATGGAACATTTAGAATGTTAGAAGATAGCGAAATTGATTACTCTATTTTAGCAAGTATTGGTAGATGCTTAGCATGGTTATTTACTCCTCTTGGATTTGGTAACTGGAAAGCTACTGTTGCAACTGTAACTGGTTTAGTTGCTAAAGAAAATGTTGTTGGTACATTTGGTATTTTATATCATTATGCTGGTGAATTATCAGAAAATGGTGATGAAATCTTTAATTTGATTGCTGGTGACTTTACTGTAGTATCTGCATATGCATTTATGGTATTTAACTTATTATGTGCTCCATGTTTTGCAGCAATGGGAGCTATTAAAAGAGAAATGAACAATGGTAGATGGACAGCTATCGCTATTGGTTATGAATGTTTATTTGCTTATGTTATTGCATTATGTGTATATCAAATTGGTAATCTTGTAGTTTATGGTCAATTTGGAATTGGAACTATTGTTGCTTTCGTATTAGTTGTTGGTTTAGTATACTTAATGGTAAGACCTGAAGCTAAAAAAAGTGATGTTAAAGGTGCAGTAGAAGCATAAAATAGAAAGGACTTGATATTATGTCAACATTTATTATAAGTGTTATATTAATTGTTATTGTATATTTTGCAATTAAATCTATTATAAAAAATGGGGTATGTGGAGGAAATTGCAAAGATTGTGGAGGCAGTTGCCATCAAAAGGAAAATAACTTAGTCAAAGCATATTATCAAGACAAGAAAAAAGAAGCCTGTATTCATAAATAAGACAGCACGATATCGTGCTGTTTTTTTCATTCTAGTAATAAAGAGAAAACTATAGTATAATCATCATTGCTAGGAGGTGTACTATGAAAAATATGTGTGAAGGTAAACCATTGAAATTAATTTTCTTGTTTGCTTTACCTTTAATGTTTGGAAATATATTACAGCAATTATATACTATGGTTGATACAATGATTGTTGGACAGTTTTTAGGTGTTGATGCACTTGCCAGCTTAGGAGTAGCTGATTGGATCAATTGGGCAATTTTAGGAATTATTATGGGATTTACTCAAGGATTTTCTATTCGTATTTCTAATACTCTAGGAGCATCAGATTTTAAAGAGATGGAAAAGACTTTAGCAATGAATATTATAATGTGCAGTATTATCGCAGTTTGTTTAACTGTTATTTCACAGATTATCATTAAGCCACTACTAGTTTTATTAAATACACCAAATAATATTATTGATGGATCAATCATATATTTAAGATGTATGTCTACTGGAGCAATCATTACAATGTTTTATAATTGTTTATCAAGTACTTTAAGAGCATTGGGAAATAGTCGAACTCCTTTAATTGCTATGATTATTGGTTCTTTAATGAATATTGCTTTAGATTTAATTTTTGTATGTGTTTTTAAAATGGGAATTGCAGGTGCTGCTATCGCAACTCTTATATCACAGTTTTTAGCTGCTATATTTTGTTTTATTGTTTTAAAAAGAGAATTACCATTTGTTTTAACAAAAGAGAGTTTTACTTTTGATAAAAAACTTTCTCGTCATTTATTATATTTAGGTTCACCATTAGCTTTTCAAAATGCTATTATATCAGTAGGAGGAATAATTGTTCAATCAGTTGTTAATAGTTTTGGATTTTTATTTGTAGCAGGATTTACAGCAACGAATAAGCTATATGGATTGTTAGAGGTTGCTGCTGTATCTTTTGGATATGCAATTACAACATTTAATAGTCAAAATTATGGAGCAAAGCAGTATAAGAGAATGAAACAGGGGGTATTTCAAGCAAGTATTTTGTCAATTTGTACTTCTCTTGTTATTTCAGCAATAATGCTTATCTTTGGAAAAAATATTTTATTATTGTTTATTTCTGGAAGTAAAGATCAGGTATCATTAGTTTTAGAAATAGGATACAAATATCTTAGAATTATGGCAATATGCTTACCAATTCTTTATATTCTATATACTTATAGAAGTGCATTACAAGGATTAGAGAATACTTTTATTCCAATGATTTCTGGAATAGTAGAATTGCTTATGAGAATTGCAGTGGCTTTAATATTACCGTTATATATTGGGCAAAATGGAATTTATTATGCTGAAGTATTTGCATGGTTTGGTGCAGCAGTTCTTCTTTTTATAAGTTATCATATAGAAATTAGGAAGTTATAAAGATAAAAACAGCTCAAATGAGCTGAGTTTATCTTTTAACTATATGATAGTAAGTTTTAGCAGTTAATGAGTAAATACCAATATAAGCAAGTAAAAATACAAGAAAACATGCAATTGAACTTATAGTATAAAGTTTTGTGTTTATCAAACCAAAAACATTAAGTATTTTAGATATGAAAGGAAAAGCAACTGCATCATGTATTCCAGCTACAATAGGTGGTAATAAGAATACTGTTAGAATTTGTGAACGTATTGATTTTTTGACTAGCTTTTGATCCATACCAACCTTTTGCATTATTTCAAATCTTTCTTTATCCTCATAACCTTCACTTATTTGCTTATAGTATATGATTAAGATAGTAGCCATAATAAATAAAGTGCTTAAGAAAACCCCTAAAAATAAGAAACCTGCATATATTCCCATAAAAGCATTTCTTTCTACAGTTCTACTTTCAATAGAATAATCTATTTGAGTGTTTTCTAATTCATTAAGTATTTGATTGTATATTTCTTCTTTTTCAAAATTCACTTCAAAACCATAGAAATATTGTATTGTTGATGCATTATCTTTATAAGCTTCTTTTTGAGCTAAATATAATTCATTTAGTATCTTTTCATCTTTAACAACAATAAACTGAGTTCTAGATATATTAGCAACCATTGTGCCATTTTTTATAAAATCATCAACTTTTTCTTTTACT
>CAZWZD010000132.1:0-5185 GCA_964638235.1 uncultured Erysipelotrichales bacterium | reverse complement strand
GTATGATTATCATCATAAATTATATAATCCTCATGTCCTTTACCTAAACATAAAATAACATCATTCTTTTTAGCATGATCCAACGCATAATGAATTGCTTCTTTACGATCTTCTATAATAATATAATCCCCTGCATTCTCCTTTAATCCTTCAACAATATCTAAACAAATATCTTTAACATTTTCACCTCTAGGATTATCAGCTGTTAAAACAGAAAAAGCATTCATAGATGAAACAACTCGCCCAACCTCTGTTCTTCTTGATTTAGCACGTTTTCCTCCTGCCCCATATACACATATCATTTGATGAGGATGATATGCTGCTATTGTTTCTAGTAAACTCTTAAAAGAAAATGCATTGTGAGCATAATCAATTAAAACTGTAAAATCATTGCTATAAGGAACTACCTCAACTCTTCCTTTAACTCTAACAAGTTTTAAAGCACTCTGTATATGTGAAGTTTCTATATTTAAAAAATGACAAATCATTATTGAAACTAAAGAATTATAAACACTAAATTCTCCTGGTATATTTGTTTTAAATTCACCATTAACTAATCCCTGCGTTTTAAAAGAAACACCTAAACTGCCTTCAGTATGATACAGTTCTATCTTTTTAGCATTCAAATCACTATGTTTATGAATACCAAATGTTTTTATTTCACAAGTTGATCCTTCTATCATATCATTAAAATGTTCATCATCATGGTTAAAAATACCCACCTTACACATTTTAAATAACATTTTCTTACAAGCCATATAATGTTCAAAAGAAGTATGTTCATTAGGACCAATATGATCAGGTGAAAGATTTGTAAATACACCATAATCAAAATCAATCCCTGCCACTCTATTTAACATCAATCCTTGAGATGAAACTTCCATTACACAATATTCACAGCCCTCATCAACCATTTCTTTCATTAATCTTTGCAGTTCAAATGATTCAGGAGTTGTATTTTTAGTAGGTCTTAATTTGCCATTAATCATAGAACCTATCGTACCAATAATACCTACTTTCTTTCCTGCATGCTGCAAAATAGATTGCACCATATAAGTAGTTGTTGTTTTCCCTTTTGTACCAGTTAACCCAATCACACACATTTTTCTGCTAGGATGCTCAAAAAACGCACAAGACAAAAGAGCTAATGCCAATCTTGCATCATCTACAAGAATGTATGTAATTCCTTCTCTATATTCAACAGCATGCTCAATAACAATAGTCTTTGCTCCATTATCAATAACCTGATCAATAAAATTATGACTATCCACATTAGCACCTTTAATGCAAACAAATAAACTATTATCAACTACTTTTCTAGAATCATAATCTATTTGACTAACCTCTTGATCCAATGTTCCTTGTACTATTTGATATTTCAATTCTTCAACAAGTTTTTTTAATTTCATTTTTATCACCTACTTTATTATATATGTTTTTATCATCAATGAAAAGGATAAAATATTTATGATATTTAGAAATCGAATTACTAATTTCATAAAAATTAAATTTTTTTTAATAAAGAAAAGAAATTTGGCAAAAAAAAAGTAATAACTAAATATAAGGGTAAAGAAAGGATGATGAAATATGAACCTTTATAACAACACAACAGTCTATAATTATAGACATTACTACTTTTTTCAAAAAATGATATTAGAAAGTAAAGAAGCTAGATATCTTTATCTTCAGCATTTTTTCCCTGGTTACAGAATTACTGATACAAGAATCACAAATAAAGAAGAGTATTTTACTTTTAAAGATGGATTAGAATTTTTAGCTACCATAGAAATGGAGCATCAAAAAGTAAGTGAAGAAACATATCCATTTAAAAATGTAATTGAAGTTCTTGATGATGACACTGTTATTTTTGTAAATTGTGTAGCTGCAAATGAAATTGTAGATATTTACAAAAAAGAATGTGGCAACAATAAACTATTAGTGAACTTCTATATTAAACCAGATTGTTTTGCTTATAATGATGCTATTCAATCAAAAATAACAGAAATTATTAATATGTTAGATAACGTGTATATTGAACCAGAAACAATCATTGATGACTTTTATCAGTTAGATTATCTTATTAGAAATGATAAGCCTATAAAAGGTATAAAACCTAGCAAAGTAGTTAAGCAAGTCATTGATTTACACGAAAATTTTATTAACAGTGAAGAAATTCAATGGGCAAAGAAGTACGATCAAAAAATAATTAAAGCTCCTATATTTTTAAAAAAAGATCAGAAATTTTATTATTATTGTAAAATGGATTTAATTCAATCAATTAGAACAATAATATTAAAATTAGGATATGAAGAAGATACAGAATGGTTAGAAGAATGTAAACTTTATCAGTTAGAAAGAATATTAGATTTTGATTATCAATATCAAAAACCAACTTATCAGCAAATAAAAGAAATAATTCAAATATAAAAATCAGGAATAATTCCTGATTTTTATAAGCTTGTAAGTTTTAAATCACCATTTCTAATATATCTTAATTTTTTAAATGCTTTATACATACCATAACAAATAATCATCGGTAAAACAACATCTACAATCAGCAAAGGAATCCAATATTTATTTCCCATAACCGAAATAGCTTCTATCAGTCCTACCAAGCCAGCAGTTCCCATACCAGAACCAACTGCTGTACATTTTATATTTAATATTGCAGTTGAGATAACACCGGATACAACACTTGCGATTATTGGTGGAAGCCAAATAATTGGTCTTTGAACAATATTTTTAAACTGCAGCATACTTGTTCCAATACCAATCGCAATAACATCACCAATAGAATTATCATCAATTGACATGATTGCTAAACCTACCATTTGAGCACAGCATCCTGCTAAAGCTGCACCTGCTGCTAAACCATCAAGTCCTAGCATAATTCCAATTGCAGCTGAAGAAATAGGAGCAGTCAAAGCCATTCCCATCAATACTGCAACAATCATTCCCATTATAATTGGCTGCATATTAACACCTTGATTAATCAATCCGCCAAGCCATTGGATCGCCATAGTAATATAAGGTCCGACAAATTTCGTCACAATACCAGAAGATAAAATAGCTGTTAATGGAACTAATAATATATCCAAAGGTGTTTTATCCTGAATTAACTTAACTACTTCTACAGCTACTATAACTGCCAAATAGGCAGAAATTGGATTTCCAGATGCAACAGTTACACCACCATCACCAAATGTAAAAGTTCCAGCACCGATTGCTCCAGCAATAATAGCAGATATAATATTTAAACCTTTAGCATCCAAAACATAACCAATTCCAACACCAATTGCTGGTCCCATCAAATAACTTGCAGCTTGTCCCCAAACATTAAACTCATTAATATGAGTTAAGATCCCTAACTGTTTTAAAATCGTACCAATAATCAAACTTGCAAAAAAGCCATACGCCATACCATTCAACGTTTTAACAATATAATTAGATTCTTTACTTACCCTTGCCATTTTCTTCATCATCCTTCTTTAATAAGTGTGGAAATGCCTTTAAAACACGTTTTTCCACATACTTTCTATTTTTTAGAATTTGATAATATTGATCTTCATCTAATTCTTTTATTCTTTCTAATAATAATTCTAATCTATATCTTGAAGATTTTAAACTATAATCTTCTTTCATCAATTCTTCTTTAAAGTTCTCTATATCTTTTCTAAAGTTTTCAATACGTTCCTCTATATGAGCCATCTGATATACTGTATATGCAATATCTGTAACAAATAAAGTAGATAAAACAGTAGAAACAACAACTAATAATATAAAATCATATTGCACAATATAATTAAATAAAGCTGGCTGTACCCATTTTACACATACGACACTAAATACACCAAATACCATAAATCCAGCCAAACATACTCTGCCATCAATATTAAAAGACATATGACTATAATCCCACCATCTTCGATGATAAATCTTTTCCATCGCCCAAGATGTTATATATTCAATAATGCACGCAATAACAGCACCTTCCAAAAATAAAGAATATATCTTCTCAGTTTGTTCAAACAGCAATATAACTGCTAAAGCTCCAAATCCATATATAGGAATAATCGGACCATTCAAAAAACCACTATTGTGAATTTTATGACCTGATAAAACAGGATATACTAATGACTCCCATATCCAGCCACAAATCCCATATATATAAAAAGAAATAATCAACGCACATATAGATATACTCAAATCCATGAATATCATCTCCTTAATTTATAAAAAACATTATAACAAAAACGTTTTTCAATTGGTATATTGAAAAACGAAATAATAAAAAAATGGTGGAGCTTAGCGGGATCGAACCGCTGACCTCCTGCGTGCAAAGCAGGCGCTCTCCCATCTGAGCTAAAGCCCCACATACTTATATATGGTGGGCCTGAATGGATTTGAACCATCGACCTCACCCTTATCAGGGGTGCGCTCTAACCAACTGAGCTACAGGCCCATATATATTAAACAGTAATTAATGGTGGGCCTGAATGGATTTGAACCATCGGCCTCACCCTTATCAGGGGTGCGCTCTAACCAACTGAGCTACAGGCCCATTAATGACTGCTCCAATATATTAGCATATCTAACATTAATCGTCAATAGTAAATTTTTATTTTTTTTATTGACTATAGTAGATTGAAACTCAATATACTCATTGATATAAAAAATTATATGATATAATTATATTAGAAAGAAATCTAAGAATAGCGAAGTGATACCGATGTGGCAAAATAGAGTTACTTAAAAGCATTAGAAAATTGAAAGGAGATTATTTTTATGAAAAAGAAGGAATTTTCAAAAAATATATTATATGTTTTTCTTCCACTTATACAATTTACATTATATAGTAACATACTTTGCAAACCTGTCACTAGCACTACAATCATTTATGGTTTGATAATTATTAATAGTTTCACTGTTGCATTAATTGCTGGAATGAGTATTTCATCCTACTATACTCAATATTTAATAATAACAATAATATATTTAATAATATTTGGTGGAACGTATATGATTAGATTCATGCCCAATTCAATTGCAAATTTATGGTCGCCATTACTAACTACACTAGTATGGTGTCAAGATATAGTTTATATTTGGATTGGTGGCTTCATCTATAATTTACTCAAGTTTCGCACTTAAAAAAGTACAATAATTAAAATAATCATTGATTCAT
>CAZWZD010000131.1:0-5189 GCA_964638235.1 uncultured Erysipelotrichales bacterium | reverse complement strand
TAAATGCAATTAAGCAATAACCAAATCCTTCTGTTAGATAATGAATTGGCAGTTTTTCATTTTCTGTAATACTTTGATAAGTCAAATCATTTTTATTATAAATTCTTTGCATATGATTAGAGAGTTTCCAATCATAGACTTTCCAGCCAAAATTAGCAATCAATCTAGGATATTCATCAAACTGCTCACTAAAGCACAAATTCTCTAATTTTAAAATTCCAGTGTCTATTTCTACATCTAAATAAATTTTCATGACATTTAAATCAACAACTTTTATATTACATTTCTTTGTTTGACATCCTAAAGCAATATATCTTCCATCTTTACTTAAAGCAGCAGTGTCAAATTGAGATAATCCTACTTTGTACTTTTTAATAGAATTTGTCTGAGTATCAATAATAATCAATTTTCCTTTTTGACTTACATATAACATTTTATCATCAACCCAAGATAAGAACACACAATCATTTTCAATATCTAAGGACAATAGTTTTTTAAGATTTATTGATTTTTTATAAACAGTTTGCAGTTTTATAGAATCATTCCATCTATTTTTATAATATTCTAATTCTTTTTTAGTTAATGAACCAAAATATTCTTGTTTTTGAATTGATTTTAACTGACTATCAAAAAAACGTGAATCTAAGTTTTTATGATGGTTATATTGATATAAATAATAATTAAAATATGATGAAAAATGATATGGATTATGCCATGAAGCTTTTAATAACATAGCTGATGCTTTTTGCTGATATCCTAAATTATAATAACTAATTGCTATATTATTATATGTATCCAATGATATACCTGCATACTGCTCATCATTTTTATTATATGGTTTTAAACTTATAGAATTGTATATTTTAATTAATTCTTTAATAATAAGTTCAAAACTTTGTATACGTTTATTATTTTCTCTTTTTAAACATCGACTTAATAATATTTTTAAAGCATCTGGCACCTCGACAACTGCCTTCTTTAAATAAGCTTCATAAGTCAATCCAACAACACTGCCATCATTCCATTTGGCTTCCGAAGCCAGCATATGCAATAAGCATACTCCCCAACAATAAATATCTGTTCTTTCATTTAAAATTTCATTACTTTTTTGTTCAGGGGCACAATAACGAGGAGTATATTTTATTTTAGTATTTTTTTGATTGAGCAATGAAGAAATACCAAAATCAGTAATCTTTACATATTGATCATCTAACATAATATTGGCTGGTTTAATATCTAAATGTAAAATTCCTTTTTGATGAGAATAAAATAATCCTTTTGATATTTGTATAGCAATATCTAAAATTCTAAGAATAACTTCATTATGAGTTCCTTCATATAATTTTTTTGATTTAATATATTGTGATAAACTTCCTTTATTCATCCATTCCATAAAAGCTCCAGGAATTCCATTTTCTTTATTAAAGAAATAACATTGCACAATATGAGGATGAATACCTAAAGATATCCATCTCTCACATTCTTTATAAAAATCTTCATTATCTTGAACTGTTTTTAAAATATTCTTTTTTGGTCTTTTATAAGCAATATCCTGCTTCCATTGTTGATGATACAAATGAAGAACTTCACCCATTCCACCTTCTAAAGTTTTTCCAATAATACTATAATTTTCTAATGAATACATAAATTTTCTCCTATTCGTACTCAATATTCATCTGCAATGTTTCAGGATATTTCATGATATTATCTTTTAAAAATGTAGGATAAAAATACATATCTTTCAATAATGATTTCTTTACCCATTTGAAACAGAATGTATGCTTTCCCTCATGAACAATAAACTGTTTGCCCTTGTCCAACAGTTCTGATTTTGATCCATCAAGTAAATAATATATACAAATTTCATGATATTTTTTATGACTAACATCCTCTATAAAAAAACTCTGATTAAGCCACAAAGCTCTTACAATCTCTAAATCAACTCCTAATTCTTCCTTAATTTCTCTTAAAATAGCACTTTTAGCATCTTCATAAAGCTGAATATGCCCTCCTGGCAAATAATCATAAGCACCTCTTTCATCATTAAGAACTAATATTTCATCATCATTTTCAATAATAGCAGATACTCTCAACTTAAATTTACCTTCATCTGTTATAATTTTAATATCCATAACTATCCATTCCTTAAATTCTCAAATCGTTGTAAAACTTGTTTTAAATCCCTTGTTAATCTTTTATAACATTCTTTTTTTAATTTTGGAGGAACTCCATAATACCCTTCCGCAATACTTCCTGCAATAGCAGTCAAAGTATCACAATCACCACCTAAAGAAACAGCATTTCTAATAACATCTTCAAAATCATTTCCTTCTAAAAAAGCAATAATTGCTTCTGGAACTGTCTGCTGACATGATTCTACATGATGATATGTTGGACGAATCTCATCACAGCTTCTATCTAGATCATAACCAAACTCATCTTCTATATATTGTTTAATTGCTGATTTATCATAACCAGTTCTTGCCATAAAAATTGCACAAGCTGTAGCTGATGCTCCCTTTATTCCTTCTACATGATTATGAGATACTTCTGCACTCCATCTACTCACTTGTTTAACTTTATCTAAATCATTAAATAGCCAAGCAATTGATGAAACTCTCATAGCTGAACCATTACCAAAACTTCCATAAGGTTGAGGATCAGTTGATTCAAGCCAATGAATAAACATTCCACCATATCCAGCATAAGGATATTTATGTCCCCATTTTTGCATGGACTTAATAATAGCTTTCTTTATTATCTCTTCATCCATTTCTTTAACATTCATTAGTGCATCTGCAACAGCAATTGTCATAACAGTATCATCTGTAAATTCAGAATCTTTTACAAATAATGGAAACTCCTTTGATTTATTACCTTTATCAAATTCATAAGGACTTCCAATAATATCACCTAAAATTGCTCCAAACATATTCATTCCACCTTTCATATCATAATTATATATTAATTAGTATAAAATATGGTCGCTTTAAAAACGACATTATCCTCCAATCAAAGGCTGATTAAAATCAAATAACACTTCATTGATTTCAAAAACATTATATCGACCCTGAGAAATAAAATATTCAACAATAATATCAAATTGACTACTATGTGAAAGGGCATATCCTGCTTTAGCAAGTAAATCTTTAGTTTCATTAAGATTTAATTCCATTCCAATCGCTAATGCTATAGCATTAATTTTATTAGGACGATAATATTTATTATTACGTATTTTAGAGAAAAGCTTTCTGTTCATATTTGCTTTTTTATAAACATCAACTTCATTTAAATCTTTATCAATAATCAATTGAAATAATGCTTCAGAAAATGTGCAATCAACCTTTTTAAGCATCGATTCTAGACTATAAGAATTGTTTCTTCTACGTTCATTATCTACAACAAGATTTTCTTCAACATATCTTTCATCAATATAACTATTAATTTTTTTAAATAACTTTTCTGATAAGCAAAATGATGCTTTATCAAAAACAACTAAATAAATCATCATTTCATTCTTCATTAGAAAATGACTAATAACATTAATTGCTGTTTCTAAAACAATTTCTTTAGGAAAACCATACGCTCCTGATGAAATCATTGGAAAAGCAATAGATTCACATTTATATTTTTTTGCAAGTTGCAAAGAATTATAGTAACAAGCTTCTAATTTTTTAATTTCAGCATTTCCACCATTCCAAATCGGACCAACAGTATGAATAACATACTTTGCCTTCAATAAAAATGCATCTGTTATACAAGCTTCTCCTACTGCTATATCACCAATTTTTTTCCTTTCTTCTATTAGCTGTTTTCCAGCTTTTTTATGAATTGCACTATCCACTCCCTTGCCAATTATCGGTTGAGGATTAGCAGTATTTACAATAGCATCTACATTCATTTGAGTAATATCATTTCTAACAATTTCTAGTGGGATACTTTCTCCTTTAAATCTAAAAAATGATATAAACGATAAATATTGAAATTACAATTTATATCAATATGTATCATTCATATCATTCATTGAACTCATTTTTTAAAATCCTATGATTATTATATTCTACATATCAATTTCATATTATTCCCATTTAATGAAATTATTTTCTTTCTTTTATAATAGCAGAATATAAAAAAACTAGCAACTTTTTACTTTTATTTTTAACTACATCATATTTATAGATATCTTTCTACAAGCTTTAAGCTTAAATTCCACAATTCTTTAGCATGCTCTTCATTATATGAAAGATCAGACGATTTATCAGGAATTGTACTCCTATTGTAGTATCTAGCCTCACTTACTTCATATTCTTTCTTTATTAAAATATCAGCAGTAGCTTGTGCTGAAACAGAAAGCTCTCCATAACGTTCTGGCATAGTACGTTTCACTTCTTCAATACGTTCTTTAGTAATCTTTCCTTGAGATAAATTTGTATCAGCCATAAAACCAGGATTTAATGCACTCACAGTGATATGGCTTCCTTTCATTTTTAATCTGCGATTTAATTCATAAGTAAAATATAGATTACATAATTTAGAATAGAAATAACGAGAATTATCAGTACTCAAAGCTTGCGTAGGAAATGCTAATATTTCTGCTGATTTCCATATTAATTCATCATAAGGAGGATTATGCATATCACTGCTAATATTTAAAATTCTTCCATTATCTTTCATGTAAGGAAGCAATAAATTTGTTAAAAGAAAATGTCCTAAATGATTTGACTGAAAAATAATATCAATACCATCATCAGTTAATCCTATATGACTACCTGAAATTCCAGCATTATTATCAATTCCATCGATTTTAATATTCATTTTTATAATTTCATCAACAAAACATCTAACCGATGCTAACGAGCATAAATCCAACTTCATTACCTTTATATGATTATTAGTTGTTAATTGTTTAATTTCTCTAGCTGTCTTATTCCCTTTTTTTAAATTACGACAAGCCAAAATAATATGATTTTCATTATTATTTAATGCAATTCTTTTTGCAGTTTCATATCCTAATCCTGAATTTCCACCAGTAATAATATAAGTTTTCATATTTTATCTCCATCTATTTACAAATAATGAAATTTTCAGGAATTTCGACAGATAAAGGAAAAGAATTAGTATATACACCATCAAACTCTTTTACATTAGCCCACGTACAAAGTGCTTTTATATTAAATTTTGAAGAATCA
>CAZWZD010000130.1:0-5199 GCA_964638235.1 uncultured Erysipelotrichales bacterium | reverse complement strand
TAATTTATAGAACGGGAGAAAAAAGATGCGAGAATATGACCAAAAATTAGTAAATGTAATACAACAAAAAACTTATGTTGAAAATATAGATGGTGTTGATATTATTATGAAACCAGTTCCTGATGATGAACGTAAACATGTTGTCGATCCACGTGTTGTTGAAACAACAAAAATTAAAATGAAAGTTAAATCTTTAGATCGTGAAGCTAAATTTACATTGTATGGAACTCGTGTTCGTCCAGATAAGGTTAGTTATGATATAACAACTACGAATATTAATGAAGATGAAGATCTTATTGAAATCAATGACGATCATTATATAGACGTCTATACTTTTACTCCAGAAAATTATAATGTAAAGCATCCAGTGCTGATATATTTACATGGTGGAGGATTTATGTCAGGAGATATTGCCGAATTTAGAATGGCAATGCGATTTATATGTGAACAATCAGGTTGCAAGATTGTTTTTCCTGAATATCGTTTGGCTCCAGAAAATCCATTTCCAGCAGGGGTTGAAGATTGTCATGCAATCATAGAATGGGTATATAATCATGCTGATGAATTAGAAGTAGATAAAAATAAAATCATGGTTGCAGGTGATAGTGCAGGTGGAGGATTAACTAATTCCTGCTTAGTATTAGATAAAGATTTACACCATATTCATTATGCATATGAATATTATTCTATATTTGATATGGATTTTAGAAAGTATGAAGCTATTTATTCAGATGATTTATTTCCTGTCATAGATGAGCATAAGCTTTATGCAAAAAATCGTATTGATAGAATTCGTTATGGTGATATGAGTAGTAAGATTTATTTACATAATAAAATAGCTTTAGATGATACCAGGGTTTCAATTATGTCATGTGATGATATTTCTTGGTTACCATCTATGACAGTAGTATGTGGTGAATATGATTTTTTAAGATTGTCTTCTGATGCATTTGTAAAACGTGCTAAAGAAGCTGGAATCAATGTTCGTTCATTAAGATATTTGGGCTGTGATCATGGCTTTATGGAGAAGGTAGGAGTATTACCTCAAGCTGAAGAGGTATTACTTGATATGGCTGAAATTTTAAAAAATTTATAAAAAAAACATCATTAACACGCATCGTATCACTAGCAATAGTAGAAAGATAATCTTTTAGAGGATTATCTTTTTTTACTTATCATTAATTCTTTTATACTTTCATATTATATATTTTTAGGATCATTAAACTATCAATAGATGAGTTTAAAAAAGTGATGCTTAGTGCATCACATAAAAATATCTAACATTAATTAATAATATCACCTTTTTTTACAGAAGCTTCACTTGTGAATTGAACTTTTTCTCCTTCATTAACTTGTTCGGTAATAATAAGCATAGTTGTTAGATCATAGCCTTCATCTTTAATATATTCTCTATCTACTCTTAGTAGTTTTTGTCCAGCCTTAACTTGATCACCCTGTTTTGCATAGACTTTAAAACCCTTACCCTTGAGATTAACAGTATTGATACCGACATGAACAAGAATAGACATACCATCACTTCTTCTAATACCAAATGCATGACCTGTTGGATACATAACTTCTAAAATACCATTGCATGGAGCAACTATAACATCATTGTATAATTTAAATGCAATAGTTTGGCCAAGTAATTCTTTAGCAAAAACAGGATCCTTGATTTCATTTACAGGAACTACTTTTGCATCTGCCATAGCAATAATATCAGTATCATTATATTCCTTTTCTTCTTTCTTGAATCTTGAAAAAAACCCCATAATCTTTCACCTCCTTTATTCCAAAAGACATTTCTTTTAATCCCTTAAGTGGAATAATTGTAACATTTTTATTTTCTATTATGATATCTGCAGTATCAATAGCTCTTTCAGAAGTTGAGCTAAAAACTTTATCAAAGTGTATACTTTCTAAATTTTTAGCACATTGATAAGCTTGTTCTACTCCTTTAAGAGTTAATGGATTATCACATTGACCTTGAGATTTATTAGTAACATTAAATATGGTTTCACCATGTCTAACATAATAAAAATGAACAGTTTTCATATATTCCTCCTATACCAAAACTTTTTTGGAGTAAATTATCCTTTTTTATAATTATTTTGGTGTAATTACATCATAACATAATTTAAAAGAATTTTAAATATAAAATGATATTTTCATTAAAATTATTGTGTTTTTATAGCAGATATGAAAATAGTTTCAAAGAATGATTAATTTATATGTTTATTTATTATTAATTTTTGATATTATGAAAAAGCTTTCAAATTTTTGGGATTCATTGTTTTTTTATTAAAATATTTTATAATATATTATAGTTATTATAGGAGGATATAATATGAATTTAGAAGAAATTAAGGGTAAACTCATTGTTTCTTGTCAAGCTTTAGAAAATGAACCACTTCATTCGAGTTACATTATGTCAAGAATGGCTGTAGCTGCTAAAGAAGGAGGTGCAGGAGGAATCAGAGCACAATCAAAGAAAGATATAGACGAAATCATGAAAGTTTGTGATTTGCCAGTTATTGGTATTGTCAAAAGACAATATCCTGATAGTGAAGTTTTTATCACACCTACGCAAAAAGAAATTGAAGAACTTCTAACAACAAATTGTCAAATAATAGCATTAGATGCTACAAGTAGAGTTAGACCAAATCATGAACAATGTCAAAAACTTGTTGATATGATTCATGATCATGGTAGGTTAGCTATGGCAGATTGTTCAAATTTTGATGAATGTAAGAAAGCCGCTGATATGGGATTTGATATTGTTGCTTCAACTTTAAGTGGTTATACATCATATTCCAAAGAAACTGAAGGACCTGATTATGAATTACTAAAAAAATGTGTTAAGGAATTGAATGTTCCAGTTATCGCAGAAGGGAGAATTCAAACACCTGAAGAATTAATAAAGGTATTTGAATGTGGAGTTTATAGTGCTGTTATAGGTGGTGCTATTACTCGTCCTCAATTAATTACCAAAAGATTTGTAGAAGCGTTAAAATAAATATTAATAATTGTAATCTGTGATGTTATAATATGATATGAGAGGGTAGTATGGATAAAGAATCAATTATTACAATTATTAATGAAAATTATGATCATTTTACTAATGTTGAAAAAATTATAGCTGATTATTTTATATCTAATCGTGAAGTAGATGACTTTTCTATTAAGAATATAAAAAGTAAATTGTATGTTTCTGAAGCATCATTATCGCGTTTTGCAAAGAAATGCGGATTTAGAGGATTTAGAGAATTTATTTATAAATATGAAGAAACTTTAATAACTGCTAACTTAAATAAATCTATAAATTTTGAAACAGTATTTAATAGTTATTATCGATTATTAAAAAGCTCATATAAGATGATCAATGAACAACAAATTATCAAGTTAAGTCAAATGATTTCTAAAGCAAATAAAGTTTTAGTATTAGGAATTGGAAGTTCTGCTTTAGCTGCTCATCAAATGCAACAAAGATTTATGAGATTGGGTGTATTCATAGAAGCATGTGATGACGCTGATATAATGAAAATGCAATCTGTATTTCAAACAAAAGATAGTTTAGTCATTGGTTTAAGTTTAAGTGGAACTAAGCAAGAAATCTTATATGTATTAGAACATTCTCAAAAACGAGGAGCTCATACTGTGCTATTGACTTCAAATTCTAATCAGAAATATTCATATGTTGATGAGACGATTATAGTGCCTACATTAGATATAGATGATTCCATTTCTCCTCAGCTACCTTTACTTATTATAGTAGATCTTTGTTATCATGTTTTCTTTAATGAAAATAAAATAGAGAAATCTAAATTATATCATGAAACAATACAATCATTAAAATGATTTGTATTATGAAAGCTAAACATGCTTATTATATTTTTTGAGAGTCATAAATTGAGTGAAACAGAATATATTTATCATGATAGCTAATCATAGATTCTTTTTAAAATTTCTATGAAGATATTCCTTTTCCTTTAAGATGAGTTTTGATGCTTTTTTATGAGTGTCTTGATAATCTGATTGTTGATATCTGCATTAACTTGTCTAACGAAACTGTAAACTTGTTATCAAACCATTTATCATCTTTATTAAGCAAGAGATATTGAACCTTTAAGTACATTTGTGCTTAAAACATTTATATTATTAGCTGTTGAAAATATATTAAGAGATTAAAACAGAGAAAATAATTTTCTCTGTTTTATACTATATTTAATTCATCTATTTGTTTTAATAGTTCTTTGTTTCTTTCATAGAACATTAAATCTTTGTTATGTTCAAAATATTTATCACAGCCATATTGACTTATATATTTTGCAGTGTATTGATTAATTGTAAGTTCAGTAACTAATATAGATAATTCTTGCCCTTTTCCATATACTTCTTCCATAAATATGAATAATGAATTAAGTTGATTAGAAATAGATTGTGTTTTTTGTTTTAGATCTATAACAGCATCATTAAAACTTACTTTTAAATCATCAAAGTTATTGTTATTTAAATTTCTATCATAAAAGTCAACAATATACGATAGTTGATTAATTTGTGATTGTGATAATGTATTGAATTTTTTTGCTTGGATAATTTGATCGTTATATGATTGGATATGTTTGTTTATTGTACTTACATATGAATTATTTTTTAGCTCATTCTTTATGATCTTTAAATCATTGAGAAGTTGAATCATAGAATCTTGATCTTCTAAGATATCTTTTATTTTCTTTGTAAGTGAGTCATTTAATAGTCCGATTAATGCAATTTTCTCATCAAATCTAGCGTGTTTTGCTCTAAGTTTGATTTCTGAACTCGCATGATTGTTTAATATTTCTTCTATTTGATAATCTGATTGATATTTACAAAATAAGTCATAGTATAAAGAAAAATCTTTTGCTATTGGTTTATGTTGAATATATTGATTAATTAAATCAATACTCACTTTAAATCCATGTTGTTCATATAATCTTATCATTTGTGATAAATCTTCCCATCCTCTAGGAGTCGCAAATGCTTTTCCCTCTAATGTTGTTTCTACTTTATAAAAATTATCTTTTTTATTTTCTAAATATGTTGTAATTGCTGGATGAATATTGTTCTCTAAAGCATATTCTTTAAAAGATTTATAATGTGGTACTACTTCTATTTTCTTTAATCTGTCCATCGTAACAACATCAAACTCTTTAACTGATG
>CAZWZD010000129.1:0-5203 GCA_964638235.1 uncultured Erysipelotrichales bacterium | reverse complement strand
ATAAATAATTGAAAAATAATTTAAAAATAGATAAAGGCGAATTTGGAAAAAAATCAATCAAAATTATAAAAAATAATGTAATTCTTGAAAAAGGGATTAAGCTTTCCACAACTTTAAATACTAATGAAAAAATAGCAAATTACATAAATGAAAACTATAAATAAATGATAACATAAAATTACAACAAATCCACAAAATATTGGATATCAATGTTCTCGGTGAATACGCACATAAAAAGTAGAATTCAAAATAACCTTATCCAAGTATATATTAGAAATATACGAGCCTAGCAGCCAAGATAAAACCTTTTTTTAATAAATAGTATAAATGCATGTTTTTGCGTCAGCAATTTTTTAAAGAGTTTTCACACTAGTTTATGGTTTGCGAGTTGCAACTCAAAAATTTAATGTGTTTTTTTCTTTTTTAACCTTTTGTATATCTTATGGTGGGCTTAGACTTTTTTTCAATGTCATTAAGTTAATCTTGACATTAAATAAACTAGATGTAGATGGGATAATAAATGTATAAGATTTTAGGAACTTAACTTTACCAAATAAATTTAATTAAACCATGGAAAAGAAGTTTTCTGTTTCTTGTAAAGTCCTTATCAGAATTAAAAAGGAATTCTCTATAATCAATAGAATGTTTATCAATAGTCTGTATCAAAAAAAAGGACTCAAATTTGACTTTGAAATTCCCTAATCAAAATAGACCTTAACTTAATAACATTGCATTTGCATCTATCCCTTTAATCCTCTAGATTGTCTATCCATATCCTCTACAACAATATCATATATTTCTCCCAAAGTAGAACAATATTCTAAAACTTTCCATGGCTCGTTTGTATGAAAATGAATTTTAATTAATTCTTCATCTCCTACAGCCAGTAAACAATCTCCTTTAAAATGCTCTATAAAATAATCATTAATCGCATCTTCATCTAAATTTTCACCTTCAATTAAAAGCTGTGTATCATATCTAAATTCTAACATATATTATTTCCTCCATTCATTTTTTATCAATTATAAGAAAACTATTTCTTAAATCTTGAAAACAATTTTTTCTTAGCTTTCTTTCTTGCTTCTTTAATTAAGTTAAGCTGTTCGCTACCTTCTTTATGTCCTAATTCTATAGCTTTTAAACACCATTTCTCAGCTTCATCTAAATCAATCTGAGTACCTTTACCCAAACGATAGCATTTAGATAAATTCATTGTACCATTTAAATCATTATTTTTAGCTGCACCAGTATAAAGTTCAAAAGCCTTCTCCATATTTTCTTCTACACCTTCACCTCTTTCATAACAAACACCTAAGTTATTCATACAGCCTGCGTGTCCCATCTCAATACCTTTTTTATAAAACATAATAGCTCTTTTAATATTTCTTAATTCTTCAGGTGCTTCAAAATCATATAATACAGCTAAATTGTAGATTGCATTGATTTGATTGTATTTAGCAGCACTTTCAAACAATTCAATAGCTTTTGCTGGATTTTTTTCAACTCCCTGACCATCTCTATATAGATATGCTAGAGAATATTGTGCACGAGGAAGATCAATAACCATCTCATAGCATTCTTTAGCTTTTACATAATCTTGTTGAACATATTCTCCATTTTTATACATATAGCCAAGGCTTACAACAGCATCTTTATCTCCGGCATCTTTTGCCTTTGAAAAATATTCAAAAGCTTTCTTTAAATCTTTTTCAACATAATCTCCAAAACGATACATCTGACCTACATAATTAAGAGATCGAGCATGATTTAAATTAGCACCTTTAAGATAATATTCAAAAGCCTTTTCAATACTTTCCTCTACACCTTTACCAAATTCATAACAAACACCTAAATTACAATTTGCCGGTCCATAATTCATATCAGCAGCTTGTTTATAATACATTACAGCTTTTTCTAAATTCTTTTCAACATATGTACCATATTCATAATATATTCCAATATTGCAGTATGCTCTAGCACTTCCTAAATCAGCAGCTTTAAAATACATTTCCAAAGCTTTTTGATAATTTTGTTCAACTCCAATAGCATTTTCATAACAATATCCAGCATTGCAGGCTGCGATTGGATCATTATATTCACTCGCTTTCATATAGTATTCAAATGCTTTCTTTTCATCCTTTTCAACACCAATTCCAAGTTCATAAAATAAACCAGTATTACATAAACCTCTTGGATAATTCAATTGAGCAGATTTATAATACAATTCAAAAGCTTTTTCTTTATTCATTTCTACTCCAGTACCCATTTCATATAGATATCCTAAATTACACATAGCTCTTGGATATTCCTGTTTTGCAGCCAACTGATAATAGTAAACTGATTTTTTAAAATCAATATCAACACCTATTCCAGCTTCATAACAATATCCTAGATTGCATTGAGCAACTGCAAAACCTAAATTAGCTGCCTGATTATATAATTCAACTGCTTTCTTTTCATCTTTCTCTACACCAATACCATCTTCATAACAGAAACCTAAATTAGATATAGCTCTAGGATATCCCATATCAGCAGCCTGGCGATAACATTCTACAGCCTTTTGATAATCAGTTTCTATACCAATACCATTTTCATAATAATATCCCAAAGTACATAAAGCACTCTCATCATGACAGTCTAAAGCAGCAATAGAACAATATTCAAAAGCTTCTTTTTCATCTTTTTCAACATAAATTCCATTTTCTTTAAAATATGAATATTTATTTAATGATGGAACATAGTGTGCATCAACTGATCTTTTTAAATATTCTAATGATAATTCAAGATTTTCTTTTTCAATAAGATTGCTGTAACAAAACATTGCTCTTGGATAACCTAAGTTTGCAGATTTTAAATACAATTCTTTAGCCATATCCAAATTTTTTTCTACACCTTGCCCAATTTCATAACAATAACCTAAATAACAATGTGCTGGAGCATAATTTAAATCAGATGCCTGCTGATACCAGTAAACAGAAGTTTCATAATTCAATTCAACACCCTCACCAGCTTCATAAAAATATCCTAATTGCAACTGAGCTTGAGGTAATCCTCTTTGAGCAGCTTTTAAATACCATGAAGCAGCTTCAACATAATCCTGATCTACATATATTCCCTGTTCATAACAGCAGCCAACGCTATAATATGCATTAAGATAATCTTTATCAACTGCATCCATATAATATTGAAATGCTTTCTCATCATTTCTTTCTACAAAACAGTAATATTCTCCTAATTGAAATATAGCTCTTGCATAACCACTTTTAGCAGATTCTTCAAACCAATATAAAGCATCATCAATGCTCTCATCTGTTCCAATCCCCTGATAATAACAATAAGCCAAATTACATTGAGCAACTTCATCATCTAAATTAGCTGCTTCCATATACCAGTAAACAGCTTTCGATGTATCACGTTTTACACCATAACCCATTTCATAACAATACCCTAAAGTACATTGTGCCTTAGCATGATGCTGGTAAGATGCTATTGTTAATAATTCAAATGCTCTATACTCATCATGAATCCTTGCATCACCATTCAAATAATATAATGCTAATGTATAAATATCTTCTGGCATTGATGGAACTTCATCTTCCGTCCACTCACCTTTACATAAGAAGCAAATATCCAAACCAATTGTTTGCTGATCTTCAATGTAATAATGCTCTACTGCCTGATAGGGAGAATATTCTAATTCATCAAAATTTTTCATTTCATAATTTGAAAGCAAATTATGAAGCCCCATTTCAATTTCACGATCATCACCCATAATCGTTTTAACTTTTAATATTGCCTTTTCAAAAGATGTTTGATGAATAAGTTCACAAAAAACAACATCATCATACTCTTTTAAAAATTTATCAATTTTCCATTCATGAAAGAATGGCTCATAACTATATAACCTTTCAACATGATTCATAAATTACTCCCCTTTAACTTCTATAGATATAATATTTTCAATAGAAGTAGCATTTTCGTCATATTCAAAACTTACCTGATCCCCAACTTTTAATAAAGGCAACTGATTACTTACATTAATTGATGCAATATAAATAACATCATCATCTTCTATTTTAAAATAATAGTAAGTATAACCATTAACAACAGCATTATTTAATTCAATAATCTTACCCTCAATACTGCTATCTACAACTGTTGCATCGGTTTCAATTCCATTATCTTTTAACAATTTATAATATGTTTTTTCTGCCTCTGCTACACTTTCTCCAGTAGCAACTATCTGATAGTTTTCAACGCTTACAAAAGCATACTGCTTGACTAATCCAGCATCATCTTTTAACGATAAGAAATACGTTGGTTCCCCACCTGCATTAACTAAGATTGGGAAAGTTGCAGTATATTTAAGATTTTGAACTTTACCTTCAGCAGATGACATAGCACTATATTCTTCAGCTCCACTGATTGAATAATACTTAGATTCTTTTGTTCTTAAATTAATTAAAGCGAATCCAACATTAGAAGCATCACTTGATACCGAAGTTAAACCTGTATATATATAAACATCATCATTTAAGGCAATGTAGTTATATCCATCAGTAGGTCTTAAGACACCTTTTTGAGAAAATAATGTATTTAAATAACCATTTGTATACTGTCCCCAGTTTTCTAATTGTGAAAGCACTAAATCACTAGGATAAACTCTATCGATCCATTCTGGAATTTCATCAATATCATAATACTGACTATCACCATTAATAGCATTGACTAAAACAGCACCATTAATATCTTTGCCACCAAACAAACCAATTTCATAATAATATGTAGGACAAACCCAATATGGAACACCGTTATCATCAATTTCAAAGCTGACAGTTTCAAACATCTTTGTAGGATACTTTACTCTAATATAACGATCAATATTTCTAAAAAATAAATCTGAACGAGAATATTTCATTCCTTCTTCTAATCTTACAACTTTAGACTCCTGTGTAACCATATCAACACTTATATAAGCTGGCAAACCGTCTTTATGATTTGTAAACCATTTAATAAGATCGCTATAAGATATTGTAGTAACACGATATGGTTTATCATTATAATTAATTTGAGAATACTCATCATCAACTTCAAATTGTGATACATAATCAACAATTTCACCCATTTTTCTATCACCTAATCGCTCTGCACTATCTTTATCAACAACAGGAATAGACTGATAATTAACTTTCTCATTATCTTT
>CAZWZD010000128.1:0-5217 GCA_964638235.1 uncultured Erysipelotrichales bacterium | reverse complement strand
GATTGAATGGTTTTTATTGAAACATAAGGATCTCATAAAAAAATATGAGCGAACAATTTTACCTTTTGAATATGGTAGTGATGGATTTTATATGTGTTTAATTGAAAAGGAATAGAGAGATGGAATCAATATATCAATTTACTTTAGAAGACATGATCGAAAAATTTAAAAAAATCAATGAAAAAAAATTTAGAGCAACTCAAGTTTTTGAATGGCTATATCGCAAGGAAGTTACATCATTTGATGAGATGAGTAATTTATCAAAGAATTTAAGAAGCAAGCTCAAAGGTTTTTATTCATGTCAATTATTAGAAATGAAAGAAAAACAAATTTCTAAAGATGGAACTATTAAATATCTATTTGAATTAGAAGATGGCGGTTTAATAGAAGCTGTGTTGATGATCCATGATTATGGAAAGAGTCTGTGTGTAACAAGTCAGCTTGGTTGTAATATGGGATGTAAATTCTGTGCAAGTGGTTTATTAAAAAAGCAAAGAAATTTAAGTGCCAGTGAAATGGTTTTGCAAGTATTGACGGTGCAGAAAGATATTCGCGAGAGAGTTAGTCATGTTGTTATTATGGGAACTGGTGAGCCTTTTGATAATTATGATGAAGTTATGAAATTCATTTATATTATTAATCATCCAAAAGGATTAGCTATTGGTGCTAGACATATAACAGTATCTACATGTGGATTAGTACCTCAAATTGAAAAGTTTTCTCATGAGGGATTACAAGTTAATCTTGCTATTTCATTGCATGCTTCTAATGATGAGGTAAGAAATCGTTTGATGCCAATTAATAGAAAGTATGATATGGATAGTTTGAGAAAGGCATTAAAAAGATATATTGGATTAACAAATAGAAGGGTAACATTTGAATATATTTTATTAAAAGATGTTAATGATAGTTTGTCTCAGGCAAGACAGTTAGCTCATTATATAAGAGGGTTAAATGCCTATGTAAACTTAATTCCTTATAATTCAGTAGATGAACATGGTTTTAAACAATCTTCTTCATCGACAGTTCAGGCTTTTAAAGATGAATTATTAAGATTAAAAATCAATGTAACATTAAGAAAAGAACATGGTAGTGATATAGATGGTGCTTGTGGACAGCTTAGAGCAAAGAAAATGCGAGGTGATAAACATGGAAAGCATTGAAAGATGTGATATTGGTAATGTTAGAGAAATCAACCAAGATTATGTTAATATTCTTAAAATCAATGATCATGAAACTCTTATTATTGTATGCGATGGTATGGGTGGACATGCTGGTGGTGAAGTTGCTTCCAAATTGACGGGTGATTATATTATTAATCATTTCTTTATGCATGGTAAGTTAGAAAATGATGAAGATATTAAAGCTTGGTTACATTCTTTAATTCATGAAGCTAATCATCTTGTTTATCGAAAAGCTTTAGAAAATGAAAGTTTAAGAGGAATGGGAACAACTATTGTTTTAATGTATGTAAGAAATTCAGATGCTTATATTTGTCATGTGGGTGATTCAAGAGCCTATTTAATTGATGAAAATATTCATCAGATTACGAGCGATGATACTTTAGTGAATGCTTTAGTTAAAAATGGAACGATTACTGCACTAGAAGCGAGGTTTCATCCTAAAAAGAATATATTGATTCAGGCAATTGGTGTAACTATGCCTCTTAGTATTTCATTTTATAAAGAAACAATTAAAGAGTACGCTTTGATTTGTAGTGATGGCCTATATAATTCATTATCTGATTTATCTATACTTCAATTATTTCATTCGTCTGATTCATTGGATACTATTGCTGATAAAATGCTTGAACAAGCTAAAAAGTATGGTGGATATGATAATATTGGATTTATAATTTTAAAGAAAGGAGAAGGTGAATAATGAGTCGAATTAATACTGTAATTGCTGGAAGGTATTTAATTAAAGAATTAATTGGGCAAGGTGGAATGGCTGATGTTTACTTAGGTGAAGATCAGATTTTAAAAAGAGTCGTAGCCATTAAATTATTACGTTCTTCTTTGACGGGAGATCCCGTATATATTACTCGTTTTCATCGTGAAGCAAGAGCAGCTTCAGCTTTAAATCATAAGAATATTGTTCAAATATATGATGTTGGTGAAGAAGATGATAATTATTATATTGTTATGGAATATGTCCCTGGACAGACATTAAAAGATCTTATTCATAAAAGAGGAGCTTTGCATTATGTTGAAGCAATCGACATTATGAAACAAGTGACGAGTGCAACTGCTCAAGCACATTCTATGGGAATTATTCATCGAGATTTAAAGCCTCAGAATATTTTAGTAACTGATAGTGGGATAGTGAAAATAGCTGATTTTGGTATAGCATCTATTCAATCTTTATCGCAAGTAACTCAAACTGATACGATAATGGGATCGCTTCATTATTTAGCTCCTGAGATTGCTAGAGGGGAAAAAGCTACTATTCAAAGTGATTTATATGCTTTGGGAATAGTCTTTTATGAATTATTGAGAGGTGAAGTTCCTTTTAATGGTGAATCTCCTGTAAATATAGCATTAAAACATATGCGAGATGATATTCCTTCTTTAAAAGAATTTAATCCTTCTATTCCTCAATCAGTGGAAAATATTATTATTAAGGCAACTGCCAAAAATATTAAAGATAGATATGCTGTCGCAAAAGAAATGTATGATGATTTAGATACTTGTCTTTATCGTAAAGATGAAGAAAAGCTGGTTTTTACATATGAAGAAAAAGTTCCAACAATAATTGCTGATAATGATAAGTTTTTTACTAAAGGAACAAAGAAAACAACGAAAGAAATAAAAACTAATGAAAAAGAAGATAAAAAGAAACATGCTCAAAAGAAAGCTAAAAAGAAGTATATTATTATTGGAACCACTATAGCAGCAATATTAGTGATGGCTGTATTGTTTTATTTTGTTTTTTCAGGGCAGGATGGTTATTCTATGCCTGATTTGGTTGGTTTGACAAAAGAGGATGCTTTAACTTTATTAGAAGAGAAGAAATTAGTCTATGATGAGGAAAATGTTAAAGAAGAGCTAAGCAAGGAATATGAAGCAGGATATGTTATTGATTCTTCTCCAAATGCTAATAGCTTGGTACATGAAGGAGATAGTGTTATTTTAACTATTTCTTCTGGCAAGTATATTGTTGTTAATAATTATGTAGGAATGAGTTATGAAGATGCTGAGGCTGAGTTAGTGGAAAAAGGTTTTACAGTTGTGAAAGAAACGATTTCCAATGAAGAAAGTGTGGGTACTGTTATTTATCAGTCTATTGTGGCTACAGAAGAATTTGATCCAAATTCTGATAATAAGAAAATGGTTTTGACTGTTTCTAAAGGTATTGAGATTACTGTACCTAATGTCTATGGTCAATCAATCGATGAAGCAAAGCAGTTATTAGAAAGCGATGATTATGGATTTAGTGTAAAGTTAGAAGTGTTGGATCCTCCAACAGATTCAGCTGAGATTGCTACTATGAAATTAGATGTTGTCTATGATCAATCTGTAGAAGCTTATACAAAGATGACTAAGAAAAAAGGAAGAAGTATTACGCTTTATTATTATGATAAGCGTCCTGAAATACCTGAGGATGAACCAGAAACTACTGAGACAGATGAACCTGATGAAACGGAGTAAATGAAATGTTAAAAGGAAGAATAGTTAAAGCTTTATCGGGATTTTACTATGTTGAATGTCAAAATAAAGTTTATCAATGTAAGGCTAGAGGAAAGTTTAGAAATAAGAAACTTAAACCGTTGGTAGGTGATTTTGTAGAATTTTCTTATGAAGAGGGAAGTAATGGATATATTTTATCTTTACTTCCTAGAACTAATGAATTGGTAAGACCACCTGTTTGTAATATTGATCAAGCTTTATTGGTTTTTTCTGCTAAAAAGCCTGATTTTTCATCATTGTTATTAGATAGATTTATTGTGATATTGGAACATCTTCATATTGTTCCTATCATATGTATTTCTAAAATGGATTTAGCTTCAAATGAAACTAAAGAACTTCTTTTACCATATGAAAAAGCAGGATATAAAGTATTTTATACAAGTTCTAGAAACAATAAGGGAATTGATGAAATAAAGTCAATATTTAAAGATAAAGTAACAGTTGTTACTGGACAAAGTGGAGTTGGTAAATCAAGTTTATTAAATGCTTTAGATATTCATCTTAATATTGATACCAATGAGATTTCAAAAGCCTTGGGTAGAGGAAAGCATACAACTAGGCATACAGAACTTATTAAGATGCATGGTGGCTATGTTGGTGATACACCTGGTTTTTCATCTTTAGATTTATCGATGGAACCAGTAGAATTGGCTGTTGCTTATCATGATTTTAAGGAATTGTCTGCTGGCTGTAAGTTTAGAGGATGCCTGCATGATAAGGAACCTTATTGTAAAGTAAAAGAAGCTGTTGAAAATGGTATGATTTCTAAGGAAAGATATGAGCATTATTTATTGTTTTTAAAGGAAGTAAAAGAAATTAAGGAGAAAAGATATGGTTAAGATAGCACCTTCTGTTTTATCTGCGAATTTTATGAAATTAGATGATGAGATTAAGTCATTAGAAGATATTGGAGCAGATTGGATACATTATGATGTTATGGATGGACATTTTGTTCCTAATATTTCATTTGGTTATAGTATTTTAAATGATATTTCTAAAAGGACAGAGTTATTTTTAGATATCCATTTAATGATTAGTGATCCTAAAAAATATGTTGATAAGTTCATTGAAGCAAATGCATCTTTGATTACTTTTCATTTAGAAGCATTAGAAGATGAAGAGAGTATTCATAGTTTAATAGCATATATTAAAAATAAGAATGTTTTAGCAGGTATAAGTATAAAACCTCATACTAAAATAGAGGCATTAAAGCCATATTTACATGAAATAGATCTAGTTTTAGTAATGAGTGTTGAACCGGGATTTGCAGGACAATCTTTTATTGAAAGTTCTTTAGAAAAAGTCAAAGAATTGAAGAGTTTACAAAAGTATAATCATTTTTTAATAGAGGTTGATGGGGGAATTAATGATACTAATGCTAAAAGATGTATTGAAGCTGGAACTGATGTGTTAGTTGCAGGAAGTTACATTTTTAATGCTGAAGATAGAAAGAAGGCTATAGAATTATTAAGATGAAAATAGGGATTTACAGTTCTATTTATGTAGGAGATGTAAATGATCATACTAT
>CAZWZD010000127.1:0-5230 GCA_964638235.1 uncultured Erysipelotrichales bacterium | reverse complement strand
CTTCTAACATATCAATATAATAGCAAAAACAACATTTTTCTTAAAAAGAGCGTTAAAAAATGAAATTATAGGTAAAATATCATGTAAATATTTTAAATTTCATCATTGACTTATGAACATAAAAACAATATAATAATGGAGCATATGTTTACTGTGTATAAAAATTTATTAATTTTGGAGGTGTAAGAGATGAAGAGAACATATCAGCCAAATAAAAGAAAAAGAGCAAAGACTCATGGTTTTAGAAGTAGAATGTCATCAGTAGGTGGAAGAAAAGTGCTTGCTCGTCGTCGTAAAAGAGGAAGAAAAGTTTTATCTGCCTAGTTTTAAAGACCACTTTTATGTGGCTTTTTTTCTAAAAAAATATGGATAAATTACATAGAGTTAGAAAAAATGAGGAATTCCAGAAAATTATTAAAGATAGAAATTCTTTATCAAATGCGAAATTTGTAATATACTATAAAAAGAATGATAAATCTTTATTAAGAATTGGTTTTTCTGTTAGTAAAAAATTGGGAAAAGCTGTTGTTCGTAATAAAGTTAAAAGACAGGTTAGAATGATGGCTAGGGAAATCTTTGATTTTAATCAAAGTGTGGATTATATTATTATTGTAAGAAATAAGTTTTTAAAAAGTTCATATGACGATAACAAAAAAGATTTATTATTCTTATATAATAAAATACAAAGAAGGATGGACAAGTAAAAGATGTATTTAGATCAACGTATAAAAAAATATTTGAAGATATTTGGCTTAATAGCGTTTGTGTTTATTTTAGCTGGCTGTACTGCGAATCTTGATAGTTCTGGAAAGTTAATTGCTTCAAGAGCCATTGATGAATCTACAAAATGGTCTATGAGTGCAGGAATATTTGATTTTATTTTAACTATTCCTATTGCAAAGGGGATTTTGTTAATTTCTAAGTATTGTGGTGGAATTGTTGTTGGTGTTGTTGGAATGACAATATTTATCAACTTATTGATTTTACCTATTATGATTAAATCAACTGTTTCAAATCAAAAGATGCAGATGATTCAACCAGAATTAGAGAAAATTCAATTAAAGTATAGAGGAAGAAAAGATCAAGCTTCTCAAATGAGGCAAAGTGCTGAAATTCAAGCTGTTTATAAGAAACATGATATAAGCATGTTAAGTTCATTTTCAACATTCTTAACATTGCCAATCATGTTTGCTATGTGGCAATCAGTTCAACGTTTGAGTGTTGTTTATGAATCAACATTATTTGGTTTAAATTTAGGTAATACACCAATGACTATGATTACAAGTGGTCATTTTGAATATTTGATTATTGTAGTAATTGTTGGATTTACACAATTTTTTGCAATTCAAATTAGCCAATTAATGTTAAAGAGAAATCCAAGATATAAACCATCTGCACAACAAAGACAGATGAATCAAATGAATTATATCATGACTATTATGATTGTTTGGTTTGCATTATCAATGCCTACAGCAATGTCTTTATATTGGATTACAACAAATATTATTACAATTGTAAGAACAGTGTATATTCAAATATATCACATAGAAAAGAAAGCTGAGAGGAAATAAGAATGAAAACTTATGAAGGAAAAACAGTAGAAGATGCAGTTAATAATGCATGTCAAGATTTAGGAATTGTCGTAGATGACTTAAATTATGAAGTTATTGAAGAAAAAAAAGGATTATTTTCTAAAAAAGTAGTCATTGAATGTTATACAACAGATATGATTATGAATTATATGGAAGATTTTGTAAGAAAAACTCTTACAAATATGGAATTTGAAGTAGAAACAGTATCTTATATGCAGGAAGGTAGAATTTATTGTAATATTAATACTAATAATAATTCTATTTTAATTGGTAAGAATGGTGTGATTTTAAGAGCATTTAATTTAATTGTTAAGAGTGCTGTTAATCATGAGTTTAAAAAACGAATAGAATTAAGTTTAGATATTAATGGTTATAAAGAAAGCAGATACAAAAAAGTTATGGCAATGTCTAAAAGACTAGGAAAACAAGTACAACGTACAAAACATCCTATTAAATTAGATCCAATGCCTGCTGATGAAAGAAAAGTTATGCATCAAACTATTTCTGAAATGTCACATTTAAAAACAGAGAGTAAAGGTGAAGGAAGAAATAGATTTATAACAATAAGTTATGTAGATTAAAATAATTATTTTAAATTAAGAGATTTTAAAACTATGCTATAATGGTTGATAAATCTCTTTTTTATTAATAAAAAACAATAAAACAATAGATTAAAACAATAAAAAAACATTTTTTTTCAATTATTTTCATTTAAAAAAAGAAAAATGCAATTTTTATTTGTATATAATAATAGGTAGATATTTCTAAGTCGGTCCTTTGGACTAATTGTCCAATGTTTTTTTCCAGCCTTTATGTTATGATTGACTTAGAAATAATACCTCATCATTCAAAGAAGGAGGTATTGTTATGAATGAGTTACCTAAACCTGATTCTGTTTTAAAGGACTACTTTGATGACTGGCATCATTTTTGTGATTTTATTAACGGTGCTGTATTTAATGGCAATGATGTTATCTGCTATGATGATGTTTTACCCTATGAAAGTGAAACAACAACTATTGTTGATTTCGGAGATGATATCAGCTCCATTCAGGGAATAAGAGATGTTGTTGTCAAGACCTGTATGAAAGGTGTATTTGTGATTGTTGCACTGGAAAACCAGGGCAAAAAAGATGTCTGGATGGCATTAAGAGAACTGATCTATACAGGTGCTGAATACAACAAGCAGTACAGAAAGTATCAGAGCGAAGCCAGAAAATCGAAAGTAAGCGGACCGTTTATATTAATTCCAGTGATTACACCAGTATTTTACTATGGAAAGGATAACTGGAAAGAAAAAATAAATTTACTGGATAATGTAAAGATGGCAGAAGAATACAGAGATTTCATTAATAACTGGAAGATAAGGATTTATGACATCAAAAAACTTGATGTAAAGAAATTCAAGGATTCTGATAATATTGCATTTATAGACACAGTACAGAAAATACATAGATGCAAAAGCTATGAGGAATTAAAAGGAATCAAACTAAAAAGAGAAGTAGCATTAGCAGTAGCAATAGTGACAGATGAAAAGAACTTTAAGAAGTATGTAGAAGAAAAGAAAGAGGAGGAACTGGATATGTATGAATCAATGGAAAGGTTTTATAACCAGAGCATAGAAACTGGTAAAAAGTTGGGAAGAAAAGAAGGCAAAAGAGATGGGATTTTAAAAACCATTATAATTATTTTAAACAATAAGATTGGAAAACTATCAGAAGATGTAATTAAAAAAATAGAAAGCTGTACAATTGGACAGCTTAATGAACTAACAAATGAAATTATTAATTTTCAAAATGAAGAGGAAGTAAGAAATTATTTAATGCAGTTATAAATGCTAGTTAAATTACTATTATTATATTTGAAAAAGTTTTTAAATAGTATAGTAAAATTCTATCATTTAGTGAAGAATCTGATTTAATAATATTATTAAATGTTTTTAAAATTATAATGCAACCAATACATAATAGCATGTATTGGCTGTATTGTTTTAAAATAGATCTTCAAATTGGACTATTAATTCATCTTTATATTGTTTTCAATCTAGATATTTTTTATTTTGGTACAATTAAATTAAGTTTCTGTTTTTCTACACTGACTTCAATAGGAAAACTTGTACCTTCTTCACCATCAATATCATAAATTAAATTAGTGTCACTTTCAATTTTAATATGGCTAGATTGAATATATTTAATGAAAGGACTATTTAAATGATTGTTTAAAGCATAGTCTTTTAATACTGCAATCATATCAGTAGTAGAACATTTTCTAATAATCAATAAATCTAGCAATCCATCTTCAATACTAGCTTCTGGGGTAATGCCTTTAAATCCACCTACTTGAGAAGTATTTGTAATCATAAATAGAGAAGCTTCTTCATCAAATTCTTCTTCATTTGTTGTAATGTGCAAGTGCATATTTGTAGATAGCTGTTGTGGTAATTCTCTGATCCCTGTTGCATAGTAAGCTAAAGGACCAAATTTTTCTTTTTCTGATTTTCCAACTTGAAAGCTAATATCTGTAAACATTCCACAAGCAATAACATTCGCAAAATATTGATTATTAACTTTACCAATATCTACTTTTTGAATATGCATTTCTTTAATAAGTTTTATAAAAGAGGAAGTTGTACGAGGAAGTTTTAAATGACTAGCAAAATCATTAACAGTTCCTGCTGGTAAAATAGCTAATGGAATATGACTTTCGCTTTCAATTAAACCACTTATAATTTCATTGACAGTTCCATCACCACCAACACTAACTAAAAAATCATATTCTTTCTCTGTCAAGCAATAACATCTGTTATAAGCATCATTCTTTTTTCTCGTATAAAATACATCTACATGATTAACAGTTTTTTCCAATATCAGATTACCTATCATCTTATCTAATTTTTTCTGAATTGTTTTAGTACCAGATGATGGATTAATAACAAATAAGCATCTCACTTTACCACACTCCTTAGTTACATTATATCAATTTTTAATATTTTTTCTAGACAAATGGCTGATTTCTTTCTATTATATTAATGGAGGTTTTGTTATGAGCAAATTTTATGCTGTTAAAAAGGGAAGAAAAATAGGTGTCTTTCATACATGGAAGGAATGTGAAGAATTAGTAAAAGGTTATTCTGGAGCTATTTATAAATCTTTTCAAAGTGAGAATGAAGCATGGGATTTTATAGATGGTCATAAAAAAGAAATTGTTAATGATGGAATAATTGCTTATGTAGATGGCAGTTATAATATAAAGAATAAAGAATATGGTTATGGCTGTGTTTTAATAGAAAATCAAAAGATTGTAAAAGAATTGTCTGGTAAAGATAGCAATAAAGAATATGTTTCTATGAGAAATGTAGCTGGGGAAATTCTTGGCAGTTTAAAAGCAATTGAATTTGCAGTGGATATGAAATATCCTATGATCTGTATTTATTATGACTATGAAGGTATAGAAAAGTGGGCTAATAAAGAATGGAAAGCTAATAAAATAGGTACAAAAGAATATGTAAAAAAAATAGATGATTATCGAAAAATAATTAATATTCAATTTATTAAAGTATTAGCACATAGTGGTGATTATTATAATGATAAGGCTGATTTACTTGCAAAGAAAGCTGTTGGTATAAATGTCTGAAAGAAT
>CAZWZD010000126.1:0-5235 GCA_964638235.1 uncultured Erysipelotrichales bacterium | reverse complement strand
CTATATTTTATTTATTATTAATTAAATTACCACCAACAAAAAAAGCATTATGTTTAGTTTTTAAACATAATGCTCAAATTATCCAATTTTTGTACATTTTTACTTTTTTGTACAAGTTTTCTTTAATGCAATATAAATACTTCCTGTAAAATAATCTCCCATTTTTTTTATAAATACTTTTTCGTCATCTACCATTCCTTCACTAATCCATTTAATTATCATTCCAGTTAAAGCACAAACATAACAAGTAATGATAAAATCTTTATCTTCTTCTTTAACATCTAAATCTTCAGCAATTGTATCCACATAAACTTTTAGTCCTTTTTTTATTGTTGTATATAGGTATTCTTCTAATTTTTTTCTATCAACATTATCAAAGGCATGATAAAGAAGTTTTCTTCTTTTTTTAGCTAATTGAGTTACATCTAATAAAATATCTTGCCAAGAATCTTTGGTTATATCATCAGGAATGATCTGTTCACACTCATATTCAAAGGTTGCTTCTGCAAGTTCAAATATATCTGCAAAATGATAATAGAATGTACTTCTGCTTACACTGCTTTCTTCTATAATATCTTTAATTGTTATTTTATCAAAATTTTTTGTTTCTAATACTTTTTCAAAAGCTTCTATAAGTGCTTTTTCTGTAAATGCTGACATATCATCACCAACTAATATTATAACATAAATTTATATTTTTTGCAAAATTACTCAACAGTTCCAAATAATCTGTCACCAGCATCTCCTAATCCGGGAACAATGTATCCTTTATCATTTAGTTTTTCATCTAACGCACATACAATTAAATCAACATCTGGATGTTTAGTTTCAATAGCTTCTATTCCTTCAGGTGCAGCTACTAAACATGCAAATGTTATATATTTAGCTCCTCTTTTTTTAATATTATTAATAGCTGCACTGGCGCTTCCACCAGTAGCTAACATTGGATCTAAGACTATGACATTTGCTTCTGGTAAGCATGAAGGGAATTTAGCATAATATTCTTCTGGTTCTAATGTTTCTTCATCTCTTGCCATTCCGATATGTCCTACTTTAGCAGTTGGTATAACTGCTTTAAATCCATCAACCAAACCTAATCCAGCTCTTAATATTGGAACTAATACATTTGTTCTTACCATTTGTTTTCCTGTCATTGAACAGATAGGAGTTTCGATTTTTATATTTTTTGTAGGTATCTTTTTTGTAACTTCATAAGCCATTAGCATTGCTATTTCATCTAGATTTTGTCTAAATTCTTTTGTACCTGTATCTTTATTTCTCATAATTGTTAGTTTATGATCAATAAGTGGATGATTTAATATTGTTGTTGCCATATATGTACCTCTTTTCTTTTATGTTATTTTTATTATATCATAAATATTAGATATTTTATAATTAAGTTTATGTGATAATAAAAATAGCTCTTATGAGCTATTTTAAATATGTTTTGTTTTGATACATTGTTACTTTATCTGTTAATTTCTTAACTCTTTTTAGACATTCTTCTTTGATTTCATCTGTTTCTTCATTTTTTAATCTATAAGCGATGATTTTTCCAACTTCTCTAAAATCCTCTTCATTAAATCCTTTAGTTGTCATAGCTGGTGTTCCTACTCGTATACCACTAGCTTTAAATGGTTTTTCTGTATCAAATGGAATAGCATTTTTATTAGCAGTAATATTAATTTCATCTAATAGTCTTTCTGCCTTTTTCCCGCTTATTCCACAACTAGCCTTTACATCTATTAATATAAGATGATTATCTGTACCATTAGCTACTAATCTAAATCCTTCTTCTTTTAGAGATTTTTCTAATGCTTTAGCGTTCTTTATAATTTGACTAGCATATTCTTTAAATTCTGGCTGTAATGCTTCATAGAAGCAAGCAGCTTTAGCAGCAATAATATGCATCAAAGGACCACCTTGCATTCCTGGGAAAACAGCACGATCAATATCTTTCGCAAATTTTTCTTTACACATAATGACACCACCACGAGGTCCTCTTAGTGTTTTGTGAGTTGTTGTTGTTACGATGTCTGCATGTGGAAATGGTGATGGATGCAAGCCAGCCGCAACCAATCCAGCAATATGTGCCATATCAACCATAAATAAAGCTCCGTTATCATGAGCAACTTTAGCCATAAATTCAAAGTCAATTATTCTTGAATAAGCACTTGCTCCTGCAACAACAAGTTTTGGTTTGATTTCTTCTACTTTTTTCTTGTAATCATCATAATCTATTGTTTCTGTTTCTCTCTTTACTCCATAACTATAGAAATCATAATTAATACCAGAATAGTTTAATGGATGTCCGTGAGTTAAATGTCCTCCATCAGCTAATGACATTCCTAAAACTTTATCATCATGATTTAATAAAGCTAAATAAACTGCAGTGTTAGCTTGTGCCCCAGAATGTGGTTGCACATTTGCATATTCACAACCAAAGATTTTTTGTAATCTTTGTTTTGCTATAGTTTCAACTTCATCTACATATACACATCCACCATAGTATCTTTTAGCTGGATAACCTTCAGCGTATTTATTTGTTAATACTGATCCTGCTAATTCTAATATTTCCTCAGAAACAAAATTTTCAGATGCAATTAATTCAATATTGTTTCTTTGTCTATTTAATTCTTTTTCTACACTTTCAAATACTTCTATATCTCTCATTTTCTATTCCTCCTCAAGAGCCATCATTTTTTGAATTCTTAAATCATGTCTTCCACCTTCATATTCGGTATTTAACCATGCATTTAATATTTCTACTGCTAACCCTTCGCCAATAACACGTTGCCCCATTGCTAACATATTTGCATCGTTGTGTGCTCTTGTTGCTTTAGCACTAAAAACATCATGTACTAATGCACAACGTATTCCTTTAATCTTATTTGCAGTCATTGAAACTCCAATTCCTGTACCACAAACAACAACACCTTTTTCACATTCATTACAAGCCACAGCTCTTGCAGCTTTTGCTGCATAATCTGGATAATCACAACTTTGTTCATCGTAAGTTCCAAAATCTATAATTTCGTATCCCTGTTTCTCCATTTCTTTAATCAAAACATTTTTTAAACGAAAACCACCATGATCACAAGCTACTGCTATTTTCATTAAAGTACCTCCTCTATAGCTTTTAAACTTATTTCACCTACTCTTAATACTTTCGGTCTTCTTCCTGTTAAGTCTACCACAGTACTAGCTGTTGTGGATTGAGTTTTACCATCAACAATCAAAGATATTCTTCCATCTAATTGTTCTAATACTTCTTTTGTAGTTGTTGTATTTTTATGACCAGACAAGTTTGCACTTGTTACTAATAATGGACCAGTTTTATCAATTAAATTTAATACATATGTACAATCTGGTATTCTAATTCCAATTGTATTTTTTCCATTAGTCATATAAGGATCAACACTATCCTTTTTATTAAAAATAAGAGTAATTTTACCAGGCATAAAAGCGTTTATAATTTTAAAAGCATCATTGTTTACATAAGCAAAATTTTCAATGTCATCTTTTTTTGATAGCATCAATGTAATCGATTTAGAATAATCTCTATCTTTGGCTTCCATTAATCTATCTATCGCAAGATGACTGTCATATCTAACTGCTACTCCAAAAACTGTTTCTGTTGGAAAAGCAACAACTTCATCATTCATTAATGCTGCTATAACTTCTTCTAAATTCTCTTTATAAACTATCCTAGTTTTCATATCCTCACCCTCACTTTTTGAACATTCTATCACAATTTAAAATAAATTTATAGTTTTTATACTAATTTTAATAAAATCATATTGTCGTTATATTTTTATTTTTATATTATTTATGCTATTATAATGGTGGGAGTGATGTAAATGAAAAAGAAAACAATTATTGAAACTGTTTTGATAGGTAGTGCAGCATATCTTGCTATGGGAATTGCAGCTATTGATTATGCAACAAAGAAAAGAAAAATAAAACTCGAATTAAAAATGTAATAGCTTGGCTAAATCAACAAGAAATTATTGATTATGAAATAAATTCTTTAGATAATCTTAAATTGAAAGCAAAGTTAATTAAAGCTGATAGTAATAAGTTATTAATTGCAGTTCATGGATATCATAGTTATAATTTTAAAGAATATGCTTTATATTTAAAGTTTTATCATGATTTAGGTTTTAATATTCTTTTGCCTGATAATAGGGCTCATGGTGAAAGTGAAGGCGATTATGTTGGATTTGGATGGCTTGATAGATTAGATATTAAGCAATGGATCAAAAAAATGAAAGAAGTATTTGATGATGATATACAAATTGTACTGCATGGAATTTCTATGGGAAGTGCCACTGTTCTTATGGCTAGTGGTGATAAGGATTTAGATCAATCAGTAAAATGTATTATTGCTGATTGCGGTTATACTAGTTTAAATGATGAATTAAAATATAAATTGGATAAAATGAAACTTCCAAGCAAACTTATACTTTCTTCAGCAAATTTATTGAGTCGAAAAAGAGCTGGTTATAAATTTAAAGATGCATCAACTTTAAAACAAGTTAAAAAATCTAAAACTCCAACACTTTTTATACATGGAGATCAAGACGAATATGTTCCTACATACATGGTATATAACTTGTATAATGCTTGTCTAGCAAAAAAAGATTTATTAATCATTGAAGGAGCTGGTCATGCAGAAAGTTTTATTGTAAATCAAGAACTATGTGAAAAAACAATTAAAAAGTTTATATCACAATACGTTGACTAAAAGCACATTTTATAATGTGCTTTTAAAATAGAAAATCAAACAAAAATGATTTCTTTGTTAAATCAGAGCTACTTTCACAATAATTTACTTTTAAATCACCAATCAACTCTTTACCTTTTCCTTCTCCCAATACTATTGTATATATTCCATCTTTATATTCAGCATTAAAATTCTGAATATGATCACATAATACCTGATTTACATCATCAACACCCATCGACCATTCTTTATATTCAATTAATAATTGTTTTTTTATATCATACATTTCAGAAATATCTTCTTCTGAGTTTGAATTTGCTATAATTTTATATTTTGGAATACTCTTATTTGCATTAACATTAATACAGACAAAGCTAAGTAAAATAATAAATAAAAAAAATCTTTTCATAATATCACCTCATGAAAAGTATTAACATAAAAAAATATTTTAAACAAAAAAAAGCGAGAAGAACAGGACCGGCAGTGTGCTATTTTTGCACTCTGTGCTA
>CAZWZD010000125.1:0-5267 GCA_964638235.1 uncultured Erysipelotrichales bacterium | reverse complement strand
ATGAACCGTAATCCACGTTTTGGCAAGTTGGGAGGTCACTTCATATTATCTCCATAATCATTATAGCATAAATTATAAAGAAAATATTTTTTAATTCATATCTTATAAATGAAACAAAAATGATACACTATATATTTATTCTATACAAAGAAATGCTTTTATCATTATAGGATAAAAATATAGTATTTGTAATTAAAATGAAAAAGTGTATAATATGAGTAGATACTAAGGATTGAGAGGATTTTTATGAAACTATTATCTAGGAGAGTTTTATTATTTATAGAAGTTGTTATTGCTGCTAGTTTTGGCTTTATTATATATAGATTAGAAATGGTTCCTTTAAGATATTTAATTATTGGAGAAATTGTTTTATTAATTATTTTTTTATTGTTATATAAAGGACAAAAGAAAAAAGAAGATAATACAATTAGAATATATATTTATAAAATTATAAGCTTATTGCTTTCAATTGCGTTAGTGTTCGCTGGATTAAAAATTACAGAGGGATCAAACTTATTAGATGTTATTACTGGTGCGGATTTTCAAACAGTAGAGGTTAGTGTTATTGCTTTAAAGACTAGCTCTTACGATAGCATTGAAGATTTAGAAGGAAAGACATTCGGAGTTTGTAGTGCTAGTGATGTATTAAATCTTAATAAAGCGAAAGCTAAGATAGAAGAAGAAATAGGAACTATTGATTTAACAGATTATGATAGTCAAACTGATGTAGCAAAGGCTTTATATAATCAAGGTATATCTGCAATGATTTTAAGAGAAGTTGATAGAGATATTGTTGAAGAAACTTACAGTAGTTTTAGTGATGATACGAAAATTATTGAAACATATAAATTTAAAATTGCTACAGCGAAGGCTAATAGTGCTCAAGTAACCAAAGAAGCATTTAATATTTTTATTGGTGGAACAGATCAAAGTGGAGATATTAGTACCGCAGGATTATCTGATGTGAATATGATTGCAACAGTAAATCCTGTAACTAAACAGCTTTTTTTGACAAGTATTCCAAGAGATTATTATGTAGATATTGATGGCTATGATGGTAAAGATAAACTTACACATAGTGCTAGAAGTTCTAATGGAATAGAGTGTACTATGAGAACGATTGAAAATTTTATGGGAATAGAATTTAATTACTATGTTAAACTTAATTTTACATCATTCATGAATATTATCGATGCTTTAGGTGGTGTTGATATAGAAATTCCATACTATCAAACAAAAAATGGTGATGGAACATTTACAACAAAGATATATGAATATGATATGGAACCAGGTAAAACGCATATGGATTCTAAGCAAGCATTAGCATTTGTAAGAGAAAGAAAATCGTTTATTGATGGTGATAGAATCAGAGGACAAAATCAGCAGTTAATGATTAAAGCTATTGTTAAAAAAGTATGTAGTGCTAGTGTCATTACAAAATTAGATGGAATATTTGCTTCTGTTGCAGATAGTTTAGAAACCAATATGACAAGCAGTGAAATAAGAGCATTAATTAATATGCAAATTGATGATATGTCACCTTGGGATGTTCTTTCTTATCATTTAGATGGAACTGATGGAAAAGAGTTTGAATTTTCAACTATAGCAGGACCTTGTCCTAATCCAAACGGATTAGCTGTCATGATACCTGATGAATCCACAATCGAAAAAGCAAGAGAATACATAGAAACTGTTATGAATAATGAAATATTAAAAATAGAAGATTAAATTTCTTCTATTTTTTTGCTTTAACAAACTTTATTGACAAAAAGATAATATAGTATTATTATGTAATAAATAATTATTTTTATAATAATTATTTATAAGAAGGGGTGAGGATTTTGAATAGTTTAGTGCAGTATGAAAAAGAAATTAATGAGTTATTAGCTCGTTATGGTGTAAAGTTTGGTATTTATAAAAATAATACTTTTAAAGAGCAATTATTTCCTTTTGATGCAATTCCTAGAGTAATCAGTGCTAAAGAGTTTAGTTATCTTGAAAAAGGATTAATTCAAAGGGTAGATGCTTTAAATGCATTTTTAAATGATATTTATTCTGGAAAGCACCAAATTATTAAAGATGGAATTATTCCGGAAGAATTTGTTTTTATTGCTTCAGGGTATTTACCAGAGTGTAATGGAATTATTCCACCTAAAGGTATTTTTAGCCATATTTCAGGAATAGATTTAGTTCAGGGGAAAGATAAAGAATGGTATATCTTAGAAGATAATTTACGCATACCTTCAGGAGCAAGTTATCCTATGATAGCAAGAGAGTTAACACGCAGGGCTTCGCCTATGACATACGTTGATAATAATATTATTGATAATAGAAATTATGGAAAAATGTTAAAAGATACAATGGATTATGTTAATTGTGGAGGTATCAATGTTATTTTGACACCAGGTAGATATAATTCTGCATATTTTGAACATTCTTATCTAGCCGAAAAAACTGGTGCCACTCTAGCAACTTATAATGAATTAATTGTTGAAGGAAATTATTTGTATTATAAAAGTCATGTTGGACAAAAAGCTAAGGTAGGAAGTTTATATAGAAGAATTTCAGATGAATATTTGGATCCCATGACATTTTTGCCAGAATCATTAATTGGAGTTCCTAATTTAATGTCAGTATACAGAGCTGGTAATGTTGCAATCATCAATGCTCCTGGTAATGGTGTTGCAGATGATAAAGGTATTTATTATTTTGTTCCTAAAATGATTGAATACTATTTACATGAAAAGCCAATTTTAAAAAATGCACCTACTTATTTACCATATTATGAAAAAGATAAAAAATATATTTTAGATAATATTGAAAAATTAGTTATTAAAGATGTAGCAGAAGCTGGTGGTTATGGAGTTATTTTTGGCAAAGATTTAAAAGGAGAAAAATTACAGGAACTTATTCATTTAATTGAAACACAGCCAAGACGCTGGATAGGACAAGAAGTTATAGATTTTATAGATTTAGAGATATATGATGAAGGAAAGACAGTTTTAAGAAAAGCGGATTTAAGAGCATTTGTTTTATCTGGAGAGAAAACAAAAGTTTGGGCAAGTGGTTTAACTCGTTTTTCAAGACAAGAGGATTCTTTTGTTGTTAATTCATCACAGGGAGGAGGATTTAAAGATACATGGGTGCTATCACGTTAGAAAAAGCTAATTCATTATTTTGGCTTGGCAGATATATAGAAAGAGTGTATACAACAACACGTTATTATAGTCAATTATTTGATATTATGTTAGATAAAGATCCTGATGTTTATCATACTTATTGTAAACAATTAGACATTGCAGATTTTTATTTAAATGATGCTCATTTTATTACATCATATTTATATGATTTAGATAATATGGATTCAATATATTCTAATTTAAAAAGAGCATATGATAATGCAATAGTATTGAGAGATGAAATAAGTAGTGAAGTATTATCATACATTCAAATGTGTATAAATATATTTGAAAAAATGGAAGAAGTAGATGCTCCTATTATGATGTTACAAAGTATAATAGATAATATTTTTGCATTTTGGGGTAGTCTTGTTGAAGATTGTGAAGATTCAACTGCAAAAGATATTATAAAATTAGGAAAATATGCAGAAAGGATTGATTTATACTGTCGTTTAGATTATTCTTCAAATATGATTGATAAACATTATCATAAGTTATATGATCGTATACAAAGACTTTTAAAAGAATCTGAAATTAAGGGTTTGGATACGATTAAAGAAGAAACTACTGATAAATTATCAATAATGAACGAATTAATAAAACTAACTACATTATTTTGAGGTAATTTAAATTGAAAACATTGCATTTTGAATATAAGTACAAATTAGAATTTGATAATCCTATTACTGATCAACAATTCCAATTAAGATGCATTCCTAGAGATGGAACACATCAGAAAGTATTAGATATTAATTATAAAATAGAACCAATAGATACAGTAACAAGATTAAAAGATGGTTTTGGAAATCCAATATATGTTGGAAGTTCATTAAAAGAACATAACTATTTTTCATTTTCAGTTGAAGGAACAGTAATCTGCAGCAATACTCCATTAATAAAAGAAGGAACCTGCTATCCAATATATAAATATTCAACACCATTAACAACACCAAATAAAACAATGCAAGAGTATATAAAAAAGTATACGCATTTAGATAAAGAAACTGCTGCTTGGTCGTTGATGCATGATGTTTATAAGTTTATGAAGTATGAACCTGGCAGTACAAATGTCTATACAACTGCAAGCGAAGCTTTTACTTTAAAGAAAGGTGTATGCCAAGATTATAGTCATATTTTAATAGCATTACTAAGATTACTTGATATTCCAGCAAGATATGTAGCTGGAATGATGCTAGGTGAAGGTGCAACTCATGCATGGGTAGATGCCTATTGTAATAATCATTGGATTCATTTAGATCCAACTAATGATAGAGAGGCTGATGAGCAATATATTAAACTTTCGCATGGTAGAGATTTTAAAGACTGTATCATCGATAAAGGTGTTTTTAGTGGACATTGTCAACAAAATTTAAATGTATATGTAAAAGTTGAGGAGATTAGCTAGCTAATCTCCTTTAAAATAGTAGTCTATAATTTCATTTAGATTATCATGATGCTGAAATGATAAAATTCTGTTATCTTTAATACAAATAATATAATCTTGATTATAATATGCTTTATCAATATAAATATTATCAAATTCCTTCATTGAAGATAATGCTTCATTAAAAGATACTCTAGAACAATTATCCTTTGTAATTGATATATTATTGTTTAAAAGATTATTTCTTCTTGTTTGATAATCCAAATTAATAATTTCTTCTTTAAATAATATTTCAGCAATTTTATTATTTAAACAAACAGTATAATTTTCATAATATTTTTCATGAAAAATTGGAATATATTTTTGATTAACAAGTATATCTTGATTATTAACTATATAAACATCATCTACATTGGAATGATAATATAACTCTTTATTTATCTTATCTGGTTTTAAAGAATATAATTGAAAAGATATAATAAAGATAAGAAAGACAATTACAGTTTTAATGAATTTAGAATGCTTCATATATAACAATAATACAAGTAAAAATATATCTAAAATAATAATCCAGTATATTATGATATTAAATGAAATATTAATGTAAGATAGAATGATAACTGGGAAAATACTAATAACTAAAGCATCGAATATAATTTCAAGATATTTATGAATTTTTATCAGATGATAATTTGGTAATTGTG